>NZ_ASSJ01000004.1 GCF_000473895.1 Rubidibacter lacunae KORDI 51-2
CCCTAAATAGCCAGAGAGGAGCCTGTAAAGTTTGTGTAAGCGGTCGGAGAGATAGCCCAGTATGAGACTGCAACCCATGCTCCGACGCCAGTCAGAACCCTCGGAAACCAGCCAGCTCCTCAACCAACCTTAGCAGCATTACTCCGGTCCCGTGCCAATCCTCTGCGAGCATGGGATGGTCAAACAACTCGGCATTAGGAAATGCGCGATCGCGAATTTTTCAATTAAGTTGCGATAGCTCCACTGACTGCCGCCTGGAACGCGAGTGTCCTTTGTAAAAGACGGTCCACGATCTCAGCATGCTCGATTGCTTGCAGTTCAATCTGGCTATTTCCCCGCAGGTTGCGCGCTCAATAACTCCGCCATACCTATATAGCGTACGCCCTCAGGCGAAACCTCAAATCGACACGGCAGCACCTCGACACCCGCCGCGATCGCCGCCCGCAACAGTTCCCCGTAAACTGGGTCGGCACTCTCGCCCGGTGCGAAGCGAATGCAGTCGCTGCGGTTGATGAAGTACAAAATTGCCGGCGTCGCTTTGCCAGCGATCGCGCTAAGTTCGCGCAGGTGTTTTTGACCGCGCGTTGTCACCGTATCGGGAAACAGCGCAAGCGTGCCCAACGCCCACGTTGCATTTTTGACTTCGAGGTAAATTGGCAGCTGCGATGCCTCCGGTCCCGTCAGCAGGAAGTCAATGCGACTGCCATCATCTTGCCCATAGCGTACTTCAGACTGCACCCGCGTGTAGCGTCCAGCTAGAGGCGGCAGCAGTTGGCGCTCTAACGCAGACTTAAGAATTCGGTTGGGCAAATTCGTATTGACGCCCACCCACGTTAGCTGCGTGTCCTCGACTTGAATGAGCTCCCAGGTATAAGCGAGCTTGCGCTTGGGGTTGGTGCTGCGCGACAGCAGCACTGACGAACCGATCGCCGATACGCCCGTCATAGGTCCCGTATTCGGGCAATGTGCGACGACGATTTCACCTGAATCCAGTTCGACCTCCGCAAAGAAGCGCTTGTAGCGTCGCAGTAGCTTACCAGACAGCAACGGTGGATATCGGTAAAGCCAATCGCGTTCGGAAAATGCTGTATCCTCGTCCGTCATTCAACAGCATCCTCGATCTCGTCCGAGCTTGCTTCTAGATTGTCGCCCGCCGCGGGCGGTTCAACCTGCAATACGATCGCTTTGCTGGGCAGCATCTCGAACTCGATGCCATCGAGGCAACTGGTAGCCTCAGCGAGCGCGTCTCCATCGGCAGATTGGCCCGCCGAAGCAAGCGGCTCCTGTAAAGGTCCATCTGGTAGGATCTCAGTCTGGGGTTGCTTCACCTCGGGCTGGAACTTTTCAGATTGAGCTTTCTCGGCACGGACCTTTGCGGGCAGCGAGGGCATTACGGCGAGGCGATTGTAAATTTTGCCAGCATCGGCATCTAGGGCCGGACGCACCTTGCCATGTCCCGGACCATACCAGGACGCGAAACCGCTCATCGGCAAGTTGTTGGCGCGTTCGTCGAGCCACTGGCGAGCCACTACCCAGCCAAGCGGTCGAGCGCCCAACCCGGTTCGCACGGCATTAGTCCACTCAAACGCCAATCGCTCCACAGGCACCGTCGGGTCGGAAGCTGCGAGAGCGAGCGGATCGATTGAAAACAGCGGTAGGTCGCCAGCCATTACGCCCGGCTTCCCGGCAACAAAACCCGGCCGCACGCGTATGGAAGCAAAATCAGGCGACGCAACAGCGGCAGCCAATTGCTGGGCGACAGTTGCAGCCTCAGTGCGATCGCGCAGGCGAACGATCGCGCGGTCCCCAATAGCAACTACAGTACCTTTAGCTTCCTCGAGCACCGACACATGACGGCTAGACGCGGACTGGGGCCAGAAACGATCGGCTATGAACGAGAACGGTTGCGACCAATCAAACGGTAGTTCGCCCCACGCAGCACCCGTCTCGGAAAAGACGGATGTCCCCGCTAGGGGTGTGTCCAGCGCGCAAAAAGAATCCAATGCCTCAGTCGAGCCGGCCTCAATGACCGGCAAGAGCGGAGCCGTCCCCGATGCCAAGAGGGCTCCTGCAGCAAAGTAAGCGCTCGTCAGTGACGCCATTTGAGAGAGTCTAGCCATAAGCCTCCACGATTAAATCTGCGCGCGGGTTAAACCACTGCTTTTGTCCCGTGACCGCATCTCAAAACAGCCCCCTTAGGGAAGACAATACATTCCCAAACAGTTCGGTTTATGCCTCGCAGGTTTATGCCTCGCAACAGAAGAATCTCGGTAGAAATGCCTAAAAGATCTTACCCGTCCGCGGCGTGACAGCGATCGCCGAGCGTCGATCTGGAATGTTTCCCCACCCGCATCTAGTCCCCGAGCCCGCTCTCCGTCAGGACAGCGCTAAAATTGTATCAGAATATTAAGAAATGTAAATCATTTGGCATGCTACTACGTCAAGAGCACCGCAGGAAGCTCGACTCTAGTAACGACCTCGACTTTTACGGCGTGCCGCGCTTCGTCACGCACGTCGACGGCAGCTTCATCGATCGTCTAACGCAGCTCTATCGCAAACGCCTGCAGCCAGGCACGCGAGTGTTGGACTTGATGAGTAGTTGGGTGTCTCATTTGCCGGACGATATATCGTTCGAGCGAGTGGACGGACATGGCATGAACGCCGAGGAACTTGCCCGCAATCCGCGGCTCGACCGCTACTTCGTCCAGGATCTGAACGAAAACCCCAAGCTACCGCTCCCCGATAGCGAATTTGCGGCCGTGTTGAATACAGTCTCGGTGCAATACTTGCAGTACCCCGAGGCTGTCTTTAGCGAGGTCCGCCGCGTTCTCGCGCCGGGTGGGATCGCGATTGTGAGTTTTTCCAATCGCATGTTTTTTCAAAAGGCGATCGCAGCGTGGCGCGACAGCAGCGAAGCCGGACGCGTTGAGTTGGTCCGTCAATACTTCCAGGCAGTACCTGGTTTTGGCGAACCGGACGTCGCAATTAAAAAATCCGCCGTGCCGCCAGTATTGCAGATGCTTGGCATTGGCAATGCCAGCCCATTTTATGCCGTTCTCGCCACTAAAGTCGCATAAGGGGCTATGCCAGGAATGGCACCGACATTTAGGAGTCTCGAATCCGTAAGAACTAGTTCGGGCAGAGATTTTAGTCGCTTGAGCGGCGATCGTCCTGACTTGTTCAATACCTGCTAGCTGCAATTTATTTCAGCAAGGTCGTGACCCGCTCCGCACCTTTGTCCTGCCGTTGGGTGGAGATCTTGAGAGTAAAGATGTAATGCCCTGAACCCCACATGCACTAAGGGTTATGGCTTTAGTCGGTGCCATTCGGCTCTCGTACATCCATCCATTTCCTTTATCGAGCTGTCAAGACCCGACTTCTAAACTTATGCAAGCTCCGAAGTGTGCGAAAATCGGGGCGGTCCGACGCCCGCTATTTCGGCCGACGCTCCTCAATCAAGACAATTGCAGTCCCTCGGCGCGATCGTCGTGCATTGCCAAGAGCAAGATAAACAAAGCGAACGGAAGCGAACGACCATGGTGGCAGCGATTCTTTTCGATCTCGATGGCACGCTGGTCAATACCGACCCCATTCACTTTAAGCACTGGAAGGTGCTTCTTCGCGATTACGGCTACGAGATCGACCGTGAGTTCTACGATGCCAAAATTAGCGGCGGCACCAATGAAGCCATCCTGGCGGACATTTTGCCGCAACTCTCGCCGGAACAGGCCCGCGACTTTGCCGAGTATAAAGAAGCCCAATTCCGTGCTTCAGGGTCTGACCTCCAGCGCCTGCCCGGGCTGACGGAAATGTTGGCATGGGTGCATTACAACAACCTGAAGAGTGCCGTCGTCACCAACGCACCGCGCGCTAATGCCGAGTTCATGCTCGCGACCCTCGATCTTGCCGATACTTTCTCGATCTTGGTACTGGCAGAAGATGCTCCCGCTGGCAAACCCGATCCCGCACCATACCTGATAGCAATGGACAAGCTGGGTGTCACCGCTGAGATGACGATCGCCTTCGAGGATTCACCGTCTGGCATCCGCGCGGCCGTAGCTGCAGGAATTTACACAGTTGGCGTTGCCTCGACTCACGACCCCAGTCGCTTGCACTCCGCCGGTGCCAGCCGCACCATCAGGGACTTTACAGACAAGGAGTTGTGGGAGTGGCTGCGCGTCCTCGACTGCGTAAGCTAGTAACACCCTGCATCGCTCACTGGGGCAGCTCGGTAGATGTTCCGTCGAAGGAGCATGCTGCAACGCTATTGCCAAAAGCAACTCATTCAATTTAACTCGACCGATGCGAGGTCAGGCACGATGGATGAATGGATGTGCGCCGCGATCGCTGAAGCGCGCCAGGGACTAGCCGAAGGCGGTATCCCAATTGGCTCAGTGCTCGTGCGCGACGGTGCGATTCTCGGGCGCGGGCGCAATCGGCGCGTCCAAGATAGCGACCCGATGACCCATGCTGAAATCGACTGCCTTCGCAAAGCAGGTCGTATCGGCAGCTATCGCTGTGCCGTATTGTATTCAACGCTGATGCCTTGTTACCTTTGTGCTGGAGCCGTCGTACAGTTTGGGATCGAAACTGTCATTGCTGGCGAGTCAGCCACATTCGGCGGCGCGCGCGCGTTCATGGAATCCCACGGCGTTATTGTCCGCGACCTCGACCTTGACGAATGCAAGCAGTTGATGCGCGATTTCATTGCGGCCAATCCGCGCCTCTGGGACGAAGATATTGGCGAGTAACCCAAGTGCAGGCCGCTCCAATTCCGGTGAGCTTCCCCTAGGGCAAACGCATGCAAACCTATCTAGATTTCTATGCCACGACCTTAGTAGGGTTTTAACGATCTGGAGTGCTTGAAATTCGCTCAGCGCTCTGAACAAGCCCAGAACGGCCCGTGCTTCTTGCGAAAATCGAGCTGAAGTTTAAATATGTCTTGACCCATAGTTTCCTAAGGAAGCGTTGACTAATCCCCCTGCGATCGGCTAGGCTTGTACCTTTGGGTACTTCACACTGTGGCTCCTGCAGCCGAGGAGGGGGAGTACGCACGCACGCCATTAAGGAGTTGAAATATCGTGCCCAAACGCCGCCAGCAAGTTGTTCTCCGCCATGATGTCAAAAAGCTCGGTAGCACCGATGATGTTGTCGACGTCGCGCCGGGTTATGCACGTAATTATTTGATCCCGCAAGGACTCGCTGCAGTTGCAACGCCGGGGCTCCTGCGCCAAGTCGAACAGCGCAAGGAAAAAGAGCGCCAGGCTCAACTTGCACTGCTCAAGGATGCCCAGGACCGCAAAACTGCACTCGCGACCGTCGGCCGCCTGACTATTCTCAAGCAGGTGGGTGAAGGCGATGCTATCTACGGCACCGTTACCACTCAGGACATCGCCGAGGCGATCGCGGCAGGAGCCGGCCAGTCGATCGACCGACGATCCATCGAGTTGACGGATGATATCAACGCCCTGGGCGTTTATAAAGCAGAGGTCAAGCTCCATTCGGAGGTGAGCGCGACTGTGGAATTTGAAGTCGCGCCCCTATAAACCGCACCCGAGGCTTTCATCACATCTGCTACCGAGCGCGCTCGCTGGCTGCAGTCGGTGTATCTCCATTAGATGGCAGTTTGCCCGCGGACAGACTGCGGTCCTAACGCGTTCGCGGGCGCTATCCTATGGCCAACGATCGCGACTTTGCGGTCGATATCCGTGCAATTTACGGTCTGAGATGTCCGACACTAGCGCCCGTTTGCCCGACACCTTGCCGCCGCACAATATCGAAGCCGAAGAGTCGATTCTCGGCGGCATCCTACTCGATCCCGAGGCGATCGCCCGCGTTGCCGACACCCTCTCGCCCGATGCTTTCTACGTACCGGCGCACCAAGCCGTCTACGAGGCAGCGATCGCGCTGTTCGCCCAGAATAAGCCGGCTGACTTGATGAACGTGACGGCCTGGCTGCAGGATCGCAATCTGCTCGCGGGCGTTGGTGGAGCAAGTAAGCTCGCGCAGCTCGTGGAGCGGACGGTCTCGGCTGTGAATGTCGATGGCTACGGCAGCTTAGTCACGGACAAGCACTTGCGCCGACAGTTGATCGGTGCGGGGCGGGCGATCGCCGATCTTGGATACGACACGGCGTTAGAGCTACCAGCCGTGCTAGATCGCGCCGAACAGACAATTTTCCAACTCACCCAAGCCCGGCAGCTCCTCGGGCTGGTGCCGATTGCTGAAACCTTGGTGCAGACCTTCAACGACCTCGAAGACCTGAACCAATCGGACCAATTGCCGGGGATCGATTCGGGATTTTACGACCTCGACGCCATGACCAGTGGGTTCCAGCGCTCGGATTTGGTCGTGATTGCCGGCCGGCCCTCGATGGGCAAAACGGCGCTGGCACTCAACATCGCTCGCAACGTTGCCGGAACCCATCAGTTGCCCGTGGCGGTCTTTAGCTTAGAAATGTCCAAAGAGCAACTCGCCCAGCGGTTACTTGCTAGCGAAGCTCGCATCGATAGCAATCGCCTGCGTTCGGGACGTCTGGCACAACAAGATTTTGAACCCCTAAGCGCGGCGATCGCGCGCCTGTCGGAGATGCCAATCTTCATCGACGACACTGCCAATGCCAGCGTCATGCAAATGCGCTCTCTCTCTCGCCGCTTGCAGGCCGAACAGGGCGAATTGGGACTGATCTTGGTTGATTATCTGCAGTTGATGGAAGGAAGCGGCAGCGACAACCGCGTTCAAGAACTCGCCCGCATCACGCGTGGATTAAAGACCCTTGCCCGCGAGCTAAAAGTCCCGGTTATCGCCCTCTCGCAACTATCACGCGGTGTCGAGCAACGTTCCAACAAACGTCCGATGCTTGCTGACTTACGCGAATCGGGCAGTATCGAGCAAGATGCCGATTTGGTGATCATGCTGTATCGCGACTCGTATTACCATCCCGACTCGCCCGATCGCGACATCGCCGAAGCCATCATTACCAAACACCGCAACGGTCCAACAGGAACGATCAAGCTCCTCTTCTCGCCGGAACTAACGCAGTTCCGCAACATGCTTGCCAAGCAGCCGGCCTATTGACGGGCGATCGCGATCTACCCCCTAGCTTTGACGTCAGTATCCGCTCGAAATCGGTCCTCTTCCCATGACGCGCTCGACCTTTACGAAAAGGTCGGCAAGCTCGGGCTGTGCGGGGAAGCAAATGAGCGCGATTGTCTAGTTGGTCTGGTCGTAAATTTTGAGCGTCCCAGCGCATGGATTGCGGTTGACGAAGTGTTTCGACGCGAGCGCGCGCCGGTCGATCGGCAAATACTCCTGGACGCTCGACAAAGTTATAATGCTGCCGAATTTCTCTTCGCGGACGCAATCGCTCTCGGATTTCGACATCCCCTCGGCAATCAGTTCGGGATTGGAAACAGCTTGTCAGCGATGAACGACTAGCTGTATTTTTCCGCTAATGGACGTTCGCGATCGCGCCAGCCCGAGTAAAATCCGACTTGCCGGAATCCAAATCCGCCGGTCAGAGCCCTAAATGCTGACAGCGGCCGTTCGAAGAGCCAGCCCCAGTCCAGGAGAATAATTGCCAACGATCGGAGCTGGGTTCAGCTTTCCGCCGAGCGTAGGAATAATTGGTCCATCGATATACTTGGTGGCGATCGCGGGCAGTTGCTTCTGGCTCGGGATAGTCCACCACCAAATAGATCGGACGTTTACCGCGGCCTTCTGTGGCACGACTCCAATCGGCTTCGCTGCAAGCTTTCGACCCTAAAGCGATCCCTTGGGTCTCCCGCAGTTCTGCAGGCGGTCAGATTCCCGCCCTAAACGGTAGCGATCGCTACCAGCACGCGATCGCAAATAATCGACACCGGCGGATTCGCGCGGCGTGCGCCTAAAAGTTTGAAAACTATCTTAAGATTTAGAGACAAAGGGCATAAGCACTCGCTCAGAGTAGAGCCCCGAGCTCAGACATCGACCTAGAGATAGAGGAGGCAAGTCATGGCGCTCGTTCCCATGCGACTGATGCTGGATCACGCAGCAGAAAATGGCTACGGCATTCCGGCGTACAACGTCAACAACATGGAGCAAATCCGGGCCATCATGGAGGCTGCTGACGAGACCAACAGCCCTGTGATCCTGCAAGCTTCGCGCGGCGCGCGCAAATACGCGGGCGAGATCTTTTTGCGTCACCTGATCCTTGCAGCGGCGGAATCCTTCCCCCATCTGCCGATCGCGATGCACCAGGACCACGGAAACGGTCCTGCTACCTGCTACTCCGCGATGCGCAACGGTTTCACCAGCGTGATGATGGACGGTTCGCTGGAAGAAGATGCAAAAACGCCTGCAAGCTTCGAGTACAACGTGGCTGTCACCGCTGAGGTAGTGAAGGTGGCGCATTCCATCGGCGTTAGCGTCGAGGGCGAGCTGGGCTGCCTGGGTTCTTTGGAAACCGGACAGGGCGACAAAGAAGACGGTCACGGTGCAGAAGGCATCTTGACCAAAGAGCAGCTGCTGACCGATCCGGACGAAGCGGTTAGCTTTGTAGAACAAACGCAGGTGGACGCGCTCGCAGTGGCGATCGGCACCAGCCACGGTGCGTACAAGTTCACCCGCAAGCCGACTGGCGAAATCCTCGCCATCAGCCGCATTGAGGAAATCCACCGCCGCCTGCCGAACACCCACTTGGTCATGCACGGTTCTTCATCCGTGCCTAAGAAGTGGATCGACTTGATCAACGAGTACGGCGGTCAGATTCCCGAGACCTACGGCGTTCCCGTCGAGGAAATCCAGAAGGGCATCAAGAGCGGCGTCCGCAAAGTCAACATCGATACCGACAACCGCCTGGCGATCACTGCAGCTATCCGCGAGGCCGCAGCTAAGGATCCCTCAAACTTCGACCCGCGCCACTTCATGAAGCCGTCGATCGAGTACATGAAGCAGGTTTGCGCCGATCGCTACCAAGCATTCGGCACGGCCGGCAACGGTACGAAAATCAAGCAAGCCACCCTCGACGAGTACGCGGCTAAGTACGCCAGCGGCGAGTTGGCTGCGAAGATTCAGTCTTCTCCAGCAATGGCTGGAGTCTAGACCGGTTTTTCACATGCGCAATTAACCCTTGCGTTTGTCGAGCTATGACAATAAACGGGCAGTCGTGATGGCTGCCCGTTTTTTTCTGCATGTCTTCTGATGTATGCGAGTAGCGTCACAACACTTTTAGCAAGCTGCGCGATGCGCTCGTCTCCCAAGGCAGTCTGCAACGCGATCGACGACCCCGCACCCGACTCGACGCACCACTCAGTTCGACGATCGGAAGCGGCGGGGGCGAATGACGGCCGCGTAACTCAGACCCCGGACTTCATCGTCCACGGGCACGAGCAACAAGCGCATCCGATCGTTGGTAAAACGCGCCTGCCCGCGCAGCACGGCCGGCCGGGACGGCGTGGCGATCGCGCGCACCACCCTGCCGTTGTAGGTTCGAAAGCGTACTCGAACGCGCCCCGACTCAACCGAAACACGTACGTTTACTGGATACGACCGTGCCTTCGTACGCGATCGCGCACCGATCTGCAGCTTCACGGCATGGTTCAGCACCTCCACCCAACCGATGCACTCGTAACCGCGACCGATCCGCGCCCGGCAGGTCGAGCGATATCCGCCGATCGCGCGATCGCCATTGCGGTTGAGATAGGACGCACCGCCGAAAACGATACCCGTTATCAACATCAATAAGGCGATCGCGAGGGCTACAGCTCCTGGACTGGCTTGCTGCCGATCCACAATTGGACGCTCCTAATATTCGCTGTTTTTAGTCAAGTGCTGACCCGCTTGAACCCCGAGCTCGCGCAAGGGAGGTGGCATTGTCCGGCAACCGAAGTGGGCGATCGCCGGGACTGGTCATTTCACAATCCCCATGCCAAAATAGATGCGAACATGCGAACTACTCGGAGTTACGTTGCGTCTGGGGGTACGACTGGGGTGGCGAGCTAGAATGACGGCACGCTCCCACCGCTAGCAGTTTTTTTGATTGAGGAGCACTTGGGCGATCGCCACGCAGCAAGTCAAAATCCCGCACGAACGTCAGAGACGCGGATTAGATCTGCGATTCAGACTCTAAAATCTACCAGCTTTTTATTGCAAGAGGCATCTATGGCTTCCAGTAGCGTAACAAACGACCCTAATAAAGAAAAAGCTCTCAACCTCGTGCTCGGTCAAATCGAGCGTAACTTCGGGAAAGGCTCGATCATGCGTCTGGGAGACGCAACGCGGATGCGTGTCGAGACCATCTCCACCGGGGCGCTAACCCTCGATCTAGCTCTCGGCGGTGGACTGCCGAAGGGTCGCATCATCGAAGTCTACGGCCCTGAAAGTTCTGGCAAGACAACCCTTGCTTTGCACGCGATCGCGGAAGTCCAAAAACAAGGGGGTGTGGCTGCTTTTGTCGATGCCGAGCACGCACTCGACCCGGCCTATTCGGACGTGCTCGGAGTCGATATCGAAAACCTATTGGTGTCGCAGCCCGATACCGGTGAAGCTGCGTTGGAAATTGTCGATCAATTGGTGCGATCGTCGGCAGTTGACTTGGTCGTAGTAGATTCGGTTGCAGCACTCACCCCGCGTGCAGAAATTGAAGGCGAGATGGGCGACACTCAGGTCGGTCTGCAAGCACGATTGATGAGTAAAGCTCTGCGCAAGATTGCTGGCAATATCGGTAAATCCGGTTGCACGGTCATTTTTCTCAACCAGTTGCGCCAGAAAATCGGTATTTCCTATGGCAATCCCGAAGTCACAACGGGTGGTAACGCACTGAAGTTCTACGCATCCGTACGCTTGGATATTCGCCGCGTGCAAACGCTCAAGAAAGGCAGCGAGGGCGAGTACGGTATCCGTGCAAAAGTAAAAGTTGCGAAAAACAAGGTTGCACCGCCGTTTCGCATTGCCGAGTTTGACATCATCTTTGGGTTCGGGATCTCGCGACTGGGCTGTTTGCTAGATTTGGCAGAGCAAACCGAGGTCGTCAAGCGCAAAGGAGCTTGGTACAGCTATAACGGCGACAATATCGCCCAAGGGCGCGATAACGCAGTGCAGTACCTGGAAGACAACCCCGAAATTGCTGCCACGGTCGAAGAGAGCGTTCGCGAGCAGCTTGACATTGGAGGCACGCCAACAGCACGCGGCAGTCACAGGGGCAAAGGTAGCGATGCCGATACTGGAGAAGAAGAATAAGATTATGCGGATTGGCGGATTGCGTAGCGACTGCTCGTTACTCCCAATCTGCCACAGCCAGCAGAGACCCAGCGCGTGGGATCTTTGCGGGACATGGTTTTGAAAAGAGCTTGGGAAGAGCGGGTGTTGGAACCTAAAGCATCGCATTTAGCTTGGAAAGCCGAACACTTTACTTTAATTTCAAGGGTTACAGACTTCGATTTTCAGCTTATGTCAGTTTTTGACTAGTTCTCACTGTCCGCGGATAGTTGATTGGTCGATATAAAGCCTTCCGATCTGTATCTCGACGCTATTTAGTTCTGGGAAGTAGCTATCTTTTGAACCCATGTCAGTTAAAAAGGGAGACGCCGATCGCACACCCGATCGCGCACTTCATCATCATGAAAAATGCCGACCATGGTACAGCCGCCGGCCTTACGAGCTTCAATAAGTTGCATCACCACTTCACGGTTCTCAGCATCCAATGCTGAGGTCGGCTCATCTAATAGCAAAATCGGGTAGTTAACCGCAAATGCCCGAGCGATGTTGACTCGCTGTTTTTCACCACCGGAAAACGTGGTGGGGGATAGCGACCATAATCGTTCGGGTAAGTGGAGTTGGGCAAACAAGTTGCGGACGGTGTCATAGGCTAGTTCTGGCTCATACCCTAGATCCAGTAGGGGTTCTGCCGCCACTTCGAGGGCGGGAACACGGGGAATCACCCGCAGAAACTGGCTGACATAGCCAATGGTGTGTTGCCGAACGTGTAGTAAGTCATGGGGCGGAAGTTGCGCTAAATCAACCCAAGTGTTTTGATGCTTGACCCAAATCTGCCCGGCATCAATACGGTAATTGGCATAGAGCGATCGCATGAAGGTGGATTTCCCGGAACCCGATGGTCCCTGGAGCGCGACGCATTCCCCGGCTTGGACCGTCAGCGACACGCCCTGAAGGACGGGGATTTGGGCACCGCCCTGATGATGCAGGGTAAAGGTTTTATAGAGTTTCGCCGCGTGGAGCGAGGCAGCGGCAGGTAATGCGGCTGGGACAGCCGTTGGGGTTGGCAATACAGAATAGGTCATGGGTATGGCGCGTGTGCTGGGGTATTCGGGTATGGTTCTGATGGTGTAGCGAGATTTGGTGACTCGCTGTTCTTGGATTAGGGCACGAGCGTAGCACTGACCAGTTGCTGGGTATAAGGATGCTGAGGATCGTCCAAGACCTGGTCGGTTAAGCCAGCTTCCACCACCAGACCGTTTTGCATCACCAGCAACCGTTGCGCCAGTAACCGCACCACCCCGATGTCATGGGTGACGAGAATGACGCTGAGGTGGAGGGTGCGCACCAGCGATCGTATTAAATCCAAGAGGCGAGCCTGCACGGAAACATCCAGTCCCCCGGTGGGCTCATCCATCAGGACCAGCTGAGGACGGGTCACCAAAATGCGCGCGAGCTGCAAGCGCTGTTGCATGCCGCCGGAAAAGGTGCTCGGTAGGTCGTCCATCCGCTGTTGTGGAATTTCTACTTGGGCTAACCACTGCAATGCCTCGGCGCGAATGTTGCCGTAATGGCGATCGCCCACGTCTAATAAACGCTCGCCAATGTTAGCTCCGGCGGTCACACGCAATCGCAACCCGTCGCGAGGATTTTGCTGCACAAACCCCCATTCTGTTTTCATCAGTTGACGACGGCGCGCTTCGGGTAAGGTCTGTAAGTTGAGGATTTGCCCTGCGCGATCGCGATAGCTCAGTTGCCCGCCATCAAGGGCAATTTGTCCGGCGATCGCCCTGAGCAAAGTACTTTTGCCGGAACCAGATTCACCAATAATGCCTAGCACTTGACTGGGATAGAGGTCAAATGAGATGCGATCGCAGGCGGCAATATCTCCATAGCGTTTCGTCAAACCATCAACGGTTAACAACGGTGTAAGTAGAGAATTTTCTGTAGTCATCACTCAAGTTTGGTTAGTCAAGTTTCCGGGGAGTTTGGGTCTGTTGCTGCTGGCGCTGGTGGCAATAATCGGTATCCGAACAGATCCAAAGGCGATCGCCCCGGTCGTTCGTTACAACTTCATCCAGATACGTATCCGTCGCTCCACAAAACTCACACGGTTGCTCCCAGCTTTCCACTGTGAAGGGATGGTCCTCAAAATCCAGGCTCTTCACCTTGGTGTAGGGCGGTAAGGCATAGATTCGCTTTTCCCGTCCCGCTCCAAAGAGTTGCAAGGCCGGGCTCATGTGCAATTTTGGATTATCAAAGCGGGGAATTGGGCTCGGTTTCATCAGGTAGCGATCGTGCACCATCACCGGATAGTCGTAGGCGATCGCAATATGGCCAAAGCGCGTGACATCTTCATATAACCGCACGTACATCGGTCCATATTCTTCAAGAGCGTGCATTTTGTTGGCTTCGGTGCGTGAAGGTTCGATGAAGTACAACGGCTCCGGCATAGGCACTTGATAGACCATAATTTGACCTTCCCGTAAGGCGGTTTCAGGAATGCGGTGGCGCGTCTGAATCAACGTGGCCGCCTCGGTCTGCTCCGTGGTCTCCACGCCGCAGACTTTACGAAAGAAGCGGCGAATATTCACGGCGTTCGTTGTATCGTCCGCCCCTTGATCGATCACTTTCAGCGTATCCGTTTGCCCAATCACCGAGGCAGTAACCTGGATGCCCCCCGTCCCCCAGCCATAGGACATGGGCATTTCGCGGGAGCTAAAGGGAATTTGGTGTCCCGGAATCGCCACCGCTTTGAGCAAGGCGCGCCGGACAGAGCGCTTGGTCTGTTCGTCTAAATAAGCGAAGTTAAAACCGGGTTCGGGTGTGGTTGGAGTCGGAGTCGGTGGGTGCATGGCTAAATGAGGAAGAGTTCAGGTGTGGCGGGGTTTTGCAACCCAAGGTTGAGGATCGAGGTGGGGCATGGTTGATCCACCCAAGGTGGAGTTTCGGGGGTAGTCCTTCACAGTAAGGGTGGAGCAAGGGCAGAACCTGCACTCAGCCATGCTTCTCAGCCAGCACGAGCTTCACACTTCAGGACTGCCCATTCATGGAGTGACCTCTGCAGGAGACTGGGGCATGTGTTGAGAGTCTGGGGTTGGGGAAGGAACGGAGGTATCCTCTGGAGCGGGATCGGCTGACAGGGGGTCAACTGGGGCGGCATCAGGTTTCGACGGATCCTGGGCTTGGCCGTATTCCCGACGCAGGGTGCGAATTAGATTCAGTTCCGCTTGGAAGTCGATGTAATGGGGGAGTTTGAGGTGCTGCACAAAGCCTTGGGCTTCGACATTGTCAGAGTGGAACAGCACAAACTCTTCGTCTTGGGCG
Source organism: Rubidibacter lacunae KORDI 51-2 (assembly GCF_000473895.1). NCBI lineage: Bacteria > Bacillati > Cyanobacteriota > Cyanophyceae > Chroococcales > Aphanothecaceae > Rubidibacter > Rubidibacter lacunae. The sequence goes on from NZ_ASSJ01000004.1 coordinate 14,521, forward strand.
GGACCGTCGATTCCCTCATTTAGGTCCCGTGCTTGCAGGGCGCGATCGACCAGTGCCATCGCCATCGCTTTGCGCTCGTTATAGCCAAAGGTGAGGCCGTATCCTTGGGTGAATTGGGGCGGAATCGTCTTGCTGCCCTTGAACTGGTTCACCATTTGCACTTCGGTGACGGTGATATCCGCGATCGCTACCTCAAATCCCAGTTCTTCTGGGCAAATTACCACCTCGACATCCCCCAGCCGCACTTCTCCCGCAAAAGGATGATTCTTGCCATAGCCGCGCTGGGTGGAATAGGCCATGGCGAGTAGGAAGCCCTCGTCGGCACGTGCCAGATTTTGTAAACGGGCATCGCGCTGCGTGGGCGTGGTGAGGGACTGGCGGGTGAGATCGAACGGGTCGGGAATTGGCGCGTAGGACTGCTTGCCATTGGGCGGGTCGGACGAATGAGCTGGGGTCGCATCGGTTGGGGCTGAATGGGTTGAGGATGTATTCGCGAGGAGTCCTACAGGATCGATCAGCTTTTCCCGAGCAAGAGTATTGGCAACTCTGGGCGTGGATTCTGAGACTGAAACAGGCGCGGTGGTGGGTGCCGTAAATTCGTTGGTTTCGGCGGCTAATTTGAAGTCCAATAAACGATGGACATAATCAAAAGTGGGTCCCAGTTTTTGGCCGCCGGGCGCATCTTTGAAGATGGCGGAAATGCGGCGTTGCAATTGCATGCGATCGGTGTTCAGCGGTTTGCTGTAATACAAGCGGGGCAGGGTGGTCCGATAGGCACGGAGCAGAAAAGCCGCTTCGACCAAGTCCCCCCAGGCTTGTTTGATCGCCAGGGCGGCGAGGTCGGGATCGTACAAACTACCTTCAGCCATCACCCGATTTACTGCAAGCTGCATTTGCTGCTTAATCTGTTCCAGTGATAGTTCTGGCACGGCAGGATCGCCGCGGCGTTTAGCCTTGAGCAGAGCTTCGGCATTTTGGATGGCCTGTTCGCCACCTTTAACTGCAACGTAGGGCATTGATTTCTCCGAGGTTTACCTATTCATCTACGGGCATCGAAAAACTCTTGACCCACTGCTCAAATCCCAAAGATTCTTAGCAAGCATGGGCTTTTTTATGCTCGAGGCTGGTCGAGAGGGGCATTTCGTAGCAGCCCGCCGCTCGAGATTGCGCGATCGCATGTTGCATCATGTGCCTCCCAATCCCTTGTCTGTGAAAGTCGGGGGCAACGGCGACTCCTGCCACCCCGCCCGCCGAGGTGCCGGTTGCACCAGAGAATCCATACTCAACAAGAAATATGTGCCTACGGGGGACTGCGGCAGTGCCGTCAATATGACCAGCCCGATTGGGTGGTTAGGGTATTGCTGCAGGCGCTGAAACAACTGCTCGGCCAGAGCGAGGTCGTCCCTGGGTTCGCGATCGATCTCGACTTCGTAATTCAACCGCAGCACTGCCGACAAATCACCAAGCTTCGTTTCCCCCCTCAACACTGACATTACACGCCTTCATGAGGATTGTTGACACGAGCCGTGCGGGGTAAACCCAACACTCGATCGGCGGCAAACCACCAGAGATCTAAACCTAGGGGATAGTGTTGGGTCATCGCTTGCCATTGCTGCCAGAAGGGTCGCGCCAATGGCGATTGGATGGTGATAGTTTCTAAAATGCCGGGACCTTGGAGGGTCACAGCATGCGTTCCAGTCATTGTCGGTAGTTGCACGAGCAAACTGGTCGACGCTTCCGGATATTCGGCTGAGCCCCAATAGAATTCATCTAAGTTGGGCAGAGTGCTCGCATCGGTAATCAAAGCAAAATCTGACTGCTGCGACACGTCCGTAAACCGACAGCCGGTATGAAATACCAGCCAGGCACGAACCGCTTCAGACGTGCCGGGTTGCAACCAAACCTGCGTTTCCAGGTCAAGCAGCGTCAGGCACGCCGCCGCGCAGCTAGGGGTCAACTCCGGCGGATGGGGCGGCGATACCGTGGTTTGAGGGATTCCCGGTCGTGAAAGGGCATCCAGCAACGCTCGAAAGGTGCGTTGGGCATCATGTACTGGATCGCGAAAGCCAGGTAGTTGGGTGGTTGGCATAGTGGCTTCGAGGAAAGGAGGGAGAGGTGGATGGTGGACAGGCAAACGCGTGAATGAGTAACGGCGTAAGTGAGTTCGGAATCCACAGCTAAACAGTCGCAACTGGAGCAGGCTGGTTTGGAACTTGGCTTACTACCTCACCTTCCCGTGGAACCTCAATCATCTCCGAGCTGTTCCACAGTCCGGGCAGCAATCCGTCCGTAATAACGGCGGGGCTGTAGGCAGCCACTCGGCAGTGGCGAGCAGTTTAACCAATCTTTGGTTTGTCCTTTAGTTGCTATCAATTCTTCCAGCTCCAATTTTCTTTAGTGCGATAGTCCAAATGAAGGGAACCGGATTCCTCTAGGTGAATTCCAACAATCGGCGCGATCGTTCGCCAGATGGCAAGGGCTTGGCAAGCGCAATCGAATAACTGACCCGGGGACTGACCAAGCGGTCGAAATCATGCCGAAATTGTGAATCGCGGCACCTACAGCGGCAGGATTTTGTTGCCAAGCAGTCACCCGGTAGCCCTGATTGAAGGCAGCGAAGGCATGAACCATCCCCACAATTCCGGCTCCAACGGTTGCAATTTCAGTGGTTTTTAACGGCATGATTTGGTCCATCTCCGGCAATCACAACAGAACTTAAGCTTGGCTGGCACGTCCAACTTTGCCTCAAGGTAGTGTTGAGGCCGCTTGCTGCTGCTTTGGTAAGCTTTTCCCGGCTTCGCGCCGGTCTTGCACCGCGGTAACAACCATGTCAAAGACTTCTAATTGAATTGCCAGTTTGGCTTCCATCTCAACCTTCTCCTCGGAGCAGGGTAAAGAAATTTACGCGGGTCGATTCCACTTCTGCCGCCGCTGCTTGCCGATTCGCCTGAGCCGATACCTGTAACGGTTGAATCACCTGCCGCTCCACACGGTCCTGCCAGTCAACCTGTTGGAGCAGCGCATCACAAACGGCGGCAAGTTCGGCATGGCGAAGGGAGCGTCCGGCCACATAGCCGAAGCCGGTCAAAGCTTCTTCATTCGTCGGCGTTCCCGACGCTGATGGCACTAATTGCACCACACAGCGAACGATCGTCATCTCCCCCAGGTTGAACGGCTGCCCGGTTCCCTCAGCTCGCCCACGCACCATCGCCAGCCCGATTTCGGGCGATCGCAGAAATTCATAGGCCGGCAAGTCACCCAGCGAGGTTACACCGGCTTCCAACTCAGACAAAGCTGCCTTGGCCAAAACCGAGATCCAGCCCGATCTCGATAAGCCCGTTAGCGTCATGGTTCGCGCTGCGTTCAACATCACTTAATCAAAGGTTAACGGGAACTTGAATTCGTCTAGATGTCTAGATGAATTATGAGGCATAATTGAATGCAATGCAATGCCCTTATCCTGTTTCTATTCGCGTCTAAGTCTCTAAAACCGTTGTTACATGCGCCAAGATGCTCTGCCTCTGTATTTGCAAATTGCCGACGAACTGCGGCGAAATATTAATGATGCGGTGTTTAAGGTGGGCGATCGACTGCCGACGGAAAGTGAGCTGAGCGAACGGTTCGGGGTCAATCGTCACACCCTACGGCGGGCGATCGAGGTGCTGCGGCAAGAAGGCATGGTTGAAGTCGAACGCGGCCGGGGCACCTTTGTGATGGCTGACCCGATCGCTATGACCATTGGTAAGCGGGTTCGCTTCACAGAAGCGCTCAAGGCGCAATCCCTCCAGCCCCACTGGCAGGTACTTCGGGCGCTGGAAATTCCGGCAGATGCCAAATTGGCTAAGCAGTTAGAGATCGAGATCGGAGCCGCCGTGGTGGTGTTTGAACGGCTTAGTTCCATTGACGCTATTCCGCTCGGTCTTTCCACTAGTCACTTCCCCAGTCAGCGATTTCCAGGGTTGCTGGAGCATTGCCAAACCTCTCGTTCGGTCTCAAAGCTTTTGCAACAGGAATATGGATGCGATCACCTGCGGCGGCAAACCCGTCTTTCTGCCCGCGTAGCACAAACAAGCGATGCTCGACTGCTTAAAATGCCAGCCAATCAACCCATTCTCCTGTCAGAGTCGATCAACGTCGACCAGAAGGGGGCGGTCATTGAATATGGGGTGACTCGCTTGCGGGGCGATCGCATGGAACTCGTGCTGGAAAACGAAGACGATTCCATGTAAAAACTCGGTTGCAGAAGGAGCTTGAATGCAGCCCTTAAACAACCCTTTACTTAAGCTTAACCGCCAGTACAATCAATCTTAAACTCGCGATCGGATGATGCATTTGGCTTGTAGCGGATTACAGCTGTAAAAGTTGTCTGGGCATCCTACACCTACATTAAACACATCCTTGTTAGATGTGTTGAAGGTGATGAGATGTCGAAAAGTCCGGCGTCTTAACGTTCAACGGTCAAACCACTGTCATGCGATTAGCTACGGAGTCTGCTTTAGAGAACGCTTTTGCCGCTCCTGCGGTGCAGGTTCGGAAATTAACAAAATCGTTCAAAGGACGTGCTGCTCTCAGCTCTGTTGACTTAAACATTGCGGTAGGAGAGATGGTGGCCTTGGTTGGGGCTTCGGGGTCAGGGAAGTCTACTCTGTTGCGCAATCTGAACGCGTTGCATCAAGCAGAGGTTGGCACCGTAGAGATTTTTGGCAGCCCCCTGCAAGTAGATGGAAAGCTGCACTCCAAGACAAGACAGCTCCGCAGCCAAATTGGCTTTATTTTTCAGCAATTTAATCTGGTTAATCGGTTAACCGTGCTGGAAAACGTTTTAGTGGGCGGGCTCTCTCAAGTTCCACTCCTACGTTCGTTGCGCCGTGGCTTCAGCAAAACTGAAAAGCTACGGGCGCTCTCGGCACTGGAACGAGTTGGCATTTTGGATCAAGCTTACAAACGAGCTTCAGCTCTGTCCGGCGGTCAGCAGCAGCGAGTGGCGATCGCCCGCTGCTTGATGCAGGGAGCGCAAATCATTTTGGCTGATGAGCCAATCGCCTCGCTAGATCCTGAATCAGCCCGCAAGGTAATGGAACTGCTAACTTGCTTGAATGAGAGCGAGGGGATCACCGTGGTCACTTCCCTGCACCAAATCCAAATGGTGCGGCGTTATTTCAAGCGAGCCGTAGCATTACGCGATGGTCGAGTTCGTTTCGATGGTCTCATGATTGATTTGGACGACCGCCAATTAAACGAAATCTACGGTGCTGCTGCTGAAGAGTTAGTTCGCAGCGGTCATGGTGAAGTGTTCACGGCGTCCAAAGCATATTGATCTGCTGCCCTTACCGTCCTAAAAATTGCCGTCAATATGGTACGTATTGAGCGGTGTCATTTAGTTGAGTTGAAATTCGCACAAGGATCGATCCATGACATATTCGACACTAACAAGAGTAGCGGCTCGTCTTACTTTGCTGGTCACTGGAGCCGCATTAATTGCAAGCTGTGGCGGCACCCCAACCCCAGATGAATCAGGTAGCGATACCACTGCCACCGCCGAGGCATCCGGTGATGCTTGTGCTCCTGAAATTGCTGAAATTGACTTCGGTATCATTTCCACCGAATCTCAGACCAACTTGGAAGAACTATGGGAACCGTTCTTGGCTCTTATGTCCGAGGAAATGGGACGCCCAGTGAACAGTTTCTATGCCACCGATTATGCCGGTGTGATTGAAGCGATGGGTGCTGGCAAGATTCAAATTGCATGGTACGGCGGCAAGTCTTACATCGAAGCAGCTAAGCGCTCTGGTGCGGAAGCCTTTGCTCAAACTGTGGATAGCGATGGTTCCAAGGGGTACTACGCACACTTGGTAACCAATGTTGATAATCCGATCGTCTCTGAAATCGATCTTGAAGCAGGAGACGGAGATCGGTACGTCATTGAAAATGCGGCTGAATTGACCTTTGCCTTCAACGACCCGAACTCAACTTCTGGCTTCTTGGTACCTAGCTACTATGTCTTCGCCCAGAACGGGGTTAATCCGAATGAAGCCTTCAGCGAACTGATCTTTGCCGGTAGCCACGAAGCAACTGCGCAAGCTGTAGCCAACAATCAAGTTGATGTTGCTACCAACAACAGTGAATCGATGTCTCGTCTGCAAAAAACTGATGCTGAGGCGTTTGAGCAGGTGCAAATTATTTGGACCTCGCCTCTCATTCCTAGCGATCCAATCGCCTACAAAAGCGATCTTCCGGATTGTTTGAAGGAGGAGTTCCAAGACTTCTTCTACAATATTTCCGATGAATCGGTGTTAGGACCTTTGGATTGGTCTCGTTTTGATGAAGCTGGCGACGAGGATTGGAATCCTATTCGCGAGTTGGATATTGCACGGAAAATCGAAGAGATCAAGAACGACGGCGCTCTCAGTGAAGACGACAAAACCGCCAAGATTAAGGAATTAGGTAAGCAACTAGAGGAGTTGCAATAAGTTTCACAATACTCCTCCAAGACTTCCGCCTGAATTCAACCAGAGCGCGCTCATTTTTCCCGGGGTGAGCTAATCTTACCCCGGAAGTTTGTAAATTCCCAAGACTGACTAAGCAATTCGAATGACCAAAACTCATCGCGGTCGGTAAAAACCAGCCAAACAAACCGCTTGCCGACTTTTTATCATCATAATTAGCGATGTTTTCGCCTTAGCCTCGACTCAGTGGAGGCTTGAGTGAGATGCCTGTTGATCTGTCTGCTAAAACAGACTTGATGCATACGTAAACGATACCGAGAATTTTGTGTAGGATGATGCAAAATCAAGGGGATAGCGCCCCAACCCCAACCACCCAACCCTCAGCCGACGTTCGTCGAGTTATGGCAGAGGAAAAGCCCTTTTGGACAATTTGGAGTATTGGCGGACTCCTTCTAAGTATTGCGATTCTTCTTTATTCAGGCATTATCAGCGACCTTAGTTTTGTTGAGCTGATTGAAGGCACGGGTTCGATGGTCAACTTGATCTTGAAGTTTTTTCCACCGGACTTCCTTCGATGGTGGAGCTACTTCCAAGCAACGATCGAGACGATCGCAATGGGAATTTGGGGAACTTTACTGGCGGTGATTGTCGCGATTCCCTTATCAATTTTGGCATCAGAAAACGTTTGTCCCACTTGGGTGGTGTTCCCTACCCGCCGCATTTTGGATGCGATGCGGGCAATTAATGAGTTGGTGTTTGCCCTGATCTTCATCGTGGCAGTTGGACTCGGCCCTTTTGCTGGCGTATTGGCGTTGTTTATTCATACCGCCGGTACCCTAGGTAAGCTGTTTTCAGAGGCAATCGAGGCGATCGATCCTGGTCCGGTCGAAGGTATCCGAGCCACAGGCTCCAGCAAAGTTCAGGAAGTTATCTTTGGCATAATTCCGCAGGTGGTCCCGCTGTGGACATCTTTTACGTTGTATCGTTTTGAATCTAACGTGCGGTCCGCTTCGGTATTAGGGATTGTGGGCGCAGGTGGTATTGGGGTTGCGTTGTATCAGAATTTTCGGGCGTTCAATTACCAAAATGTTTCCGCAATTTTGATCATTCTGATCGTCACGGTGGGTGCGATTGATACGATTTCAGCACGTATCCGCAACCGATTGGTTTAAGTTTGGATGTATTGCCGCATCCCTTGGTTGGGTCTACACGCCATAGTGGTTGGGTCTACACGCCATAGATTTATTCAGATGGTTGCGGCAATCTTTACTCAGGTAGGAGAATATGACCCGTTTAACTTAGACTTATTAGTACTCTGAAAAGGGAAAGCTATTTTTGGCAGCAACTGCGCCGACAAGCTGCGTTCATAAACACTGTTAACTCATCCAAAATAGAAGATTAAATACCTAATGTAAGTACCCAATCAAAATACAATTGAGATTAATACCATGAACGGCGAATTACTGCTTTATCTGTTGCTGGGCGTGGGCGTGGGAACTCTCAGCGGGTTAATTGGCATCGGTGGTGGAGTACTAATTACCCCTGCGCTGATCTATTTATTTGGCTTCTCCCAACACCTCGCCCAAGGAACGACGCTCGCATTATTAGTTCCACCCATTGGCTTATTGGGAGCTTGGACGTACTTTGACAAAGGTCATGTTGACATTCGTGCCGCTGGTTTTATTTGTGTTGGCTTTGTCTTGGGTGGGTTGTTCGGTGCTAGGTTTGCTGTGGATTTACCCGAAGAGTTTCTGCGAAAAGCATTCGGTGTGTCGCTTATCTTAGTTGGGCTAAAAATGTTTACTAGCTAGCAATTGCATGCCATCAATATAGCACCCACAAGTTTATGGGTAGAATTTATGGTTAGATAGGTGTTATGGCTTCGATCTAAATAGAACGAAACCCCTTTTGCATTGCTGCGAACAATCTAGTTTATTGCAAAGCTTGGTTTGCCGTTTGCTCTATTTTTCTAGCTGCCTCAGCCTTGCGTTCGCTGTAGCGATCGGTCAATTCATCAACCTTGTCACGTAACAAAATCGTAAATCGATAGAGCTCTTCCATCACATCAATCACGCGATCGCGGTAGGGCGAGTCTTTCATTGTGCCGTCCTCGTGAAACTCTTGATAGGCTTTAGCTACAGAGGATTGATTGGGGATAGTAAACATGCGCATCCACCGTCCCAGAATCCGCATTGTATTCACAGCATTAAAGGATTGCGAACCCCCAGAAACCTGCATGACTGCAAGAGTTCGACCCTGAGTGGGTCGAACTGCACCTATACTGAGCGGAATCCAATCAATTTGGGTTTTCAATAGCCCCGAGATATTGCCGTGCAATTCTGGGCTAGACCAGACCTGGCCTTCCGACCAAAGTGACAGTTCTCTTAGTTCTTGCACCTTGGGATGGGTTTCTGGCTCTGCCCCATGTAAGGGCAAACCATATGGGTTGAAAAATTTCACCTCCGCGCCAAATTCTTCAATGATGCGGGCAGCTTCTTCGGCGAGCAAACGACTGTATGACCGTTCGCGCAATGAGCCGTAGAGGAATAGAATGCGGGGTTTACGATCTAAACTCATTTTGAATTGATAGAGTTGACAACAAATGTGTAAGAGCACTAGCAAACGAGCAGGGCATTGATATATGTCCCGGTTGGATTAGTGTGTGACTGGCACACCAAACTCTGCATCTTTAATCGCGATCGAACATTGATACTTGAGTTGGCGATCGCAGTCCGCTAATAGTGTCATAACTTCTACTTCACTTAACGCGGCTAGAGCTGGAGAAATTCGCACATACTGCTGGAGATATTCATAATAATATGCGTGGTGCTGAGCTTGAGTTAAATCTGGCGCGACTGACACGACAAAATCATAGGTTTCAATTGTCTTATTTTTCCCATTGCAATTGCCTTCGGTTAGATCGACTCTGTAGTCTTCGTAAGCTAAAAAGCAATGAATTTGGGGAATAAAAGCGAGTCCGTGAGGTGCTAGTAGCGCATTAACCCCGGTGACAATGTCATCATTCAGGCGATAGAAGCCGAGATTTTTACGTATGGGCAGATCGTGTTCCAGAGCCAAACGGGCGATCGCCCCATGCTTGGTGGTACAGGTTCCTCGCTCTTCAGCGAACAAAATTAGGGAGTCTTCATTACTGGAATTCACGCCATAGGGTAAATCTTTCGTCCACTGACAGGCTTCATGAAACGTGCTTACACCTTGCTGGAGATACTGCGCCGAAATAACACCGCGTTCTTGCAAGGTCACATCTGGCAATACCTGAATCGGTGACATTGACATTGAGTGCATCACAAAATCCTCCAAAAAATAACACGTAAAGCCCGAACACGGTCATATGGCTTGAAAATCTGTCTCCCTGAGCGGTAGAGAGTTTTCGGGTTAGGGCAATAATCTTGGGATGTATCCCAACAAACTGCTGGAAGGCATTTTTATATCACCGCTGTGTAAAGTAGTCCCGCCACAATCGAGCCCAGAAAAGCAAAGCCTAAATAGGCCATGAACACCGGCCTGCGCGCGAGTGCAAACACCGCAATCATAGCCGGAATGCTGGTTGCGCCGCCAGCCAGGAGGAAGGTCATACCCGCACCAGGGGACATGCCTTGCTGAATCAAGCCATCGACTAAGGGCAACGCCGCATAGCCATTGAGATAGGCTGGAATACCGACCAATGCCGCCGCCAAAATCGAACGTAAGCTGCTGTCACCCGCAATCGTTTGAATCCAGCCATCTGGCACATAAATAATCATCAAGCTTTCGAGCAGAAAAGCCAGCGCCAACCATTTACCCAAAAACCAGGCGTTCTTGCGCGCCCCTTCCCAAAATTTTTGCCGCCGCTCTGCTTCCTGCCAATACTGCCAAGCAACAGGCTTGGGATTGCGAACCCGATTGCCCCCGCACCCCCCATTGCCCACCCCTGCTTGAAGTGGATTGGCAAATGCCTGGGATGACCAACCCGATCCAATCAAGATCGAGGTTCCATAGCCACCCAATAAGCCAACCCCCACGGTAGCTATGGTTTTCGCGATCGCAAAGTGCAATCCCAAGGTGCCGACTGTAAGCACAAACATAGATGGATCCATTAATGGCGACGACAGCCAAAAGGCCATGACTGCAGCTACGGGCACCCCCATTGAGAGCAATGCCGCAATCAGGGGTATGACCCCACAGGAACAAAATGGCGAAAACGCCCCAAACATGGCTGCAAGGGGAATCATCACTGCCAGGCGACCTTGGAAGGCTTTGGCAATCAGGTTATCGGCTCCGCTCGCTGTGGCGTAGGCAGCAATGCCAATCGACAGCAGCAGAAAGAGGATCGTCTCCCATAAGTTTTTGAGCGTAAACCACAAGCTCGGACCGACCTGAGTCGGCACTAAAAACGCGAGTCCCAGCACAATCAGGGCGATCGCCAGCACGACGCGGTCAAGCTGTTGCAGGCTGCGCTGAAAGCGGGTCAAAACTTTGGCAGTCATGGGCGAACGTTCCTTGACGAATGCATTGCGGAATGGATGCTGATGAGACTAGTGAAAAGACGTTGAGGGCAATATGCTGAAGCTCAAATGCTTAGACCTTACTTTTGTATTTCGTGAAATATCGAATCAATGCCAAATCCTACATCGATGCTCATAAACTCAACTTGCCATTGCCATCGACCTGCCCAGGAAGTGGGTGAAGTTATGTCGTCCTTGAGCCAGGGTGCGGTGACGTCACCTCGACTCAATCTCGCTCAGTCAAGTCCAGATCGGCCACCGCAATGACCTGATTGCGAGTACAACATTCCTCAAACAAGAAATCAATCAGCGATCGCAGCACCTTAGGCTCCACCGCATACCAAATCCACTGCCGATCCTTTTGTGCCGTCACGATCCCGACCTGACGCAATTTATCCAAGTGATGAGACAGCGTCGGAGCCGCAACCTCCAACTCTTTTTGAATGTCCCCGGCAGGCAAGCCCTGGGGGTGCGCTGACAACAGCAACCGGACAATGCGCAGTCGCGAGGGTTGTCCCAGGGCAGCAAAGGCGCTGGCAATATCATCCGTTGTGGATGAGGAGGTATTTGGCATTTCCATATTTTGACAATAATCGAAATACATTGCAATGTCAACTAATTGGATGTGTCCTGTTCTGCAAATTCATCCCTCATCCCGCAGCCCCTTCAGTCACACGGGGCGAAGGGGAGCTGGATCGAGAGTCATTCTTGCCCGAAAGGAGGAATTTACCTCGGTGACAAGTCGGAGTTCGCCCGATATTACGGCCGCTATCCCATTGCGCGCAGTCAAGCACAATTTGCTGACCCGCAACGCAAACCGTCCAGAAAAGGTGCGATCGCCTGGCCGTGAAGATACTTTGGTCAGAACCTTCCGGGATTCTCTTTAAGCTGCATGATGGAAACCTCGCTGACGCCCGACGATCGCTGGGTTTCGAGGCAAGTGTCAAGAAACATGCCGCCGAACGGAAACCTGGCTGAACTTGCGACAATTGCTACAAAGCCGGTCTCGACTGTACTTGCCAACTTATCCTGACGGCGGTCGGAGAAATCGGTATGCAGCAACTGCGGATCGTCCGAATTCCTCAGAATGGTAAGGCAAGCTTAGCGGCAGTTTGAACAAAAGCTTGGCAGTCAGTCTGGCGATCGCTCAGCGAGAGTCATCGGGCGGCTTGGTAGCGATCGCCAACTGAACGCGATCCAGCTCGCGTAGGCGATCCATTACGGAAACAACTCTACCGTGGGGGACTGCTTCATCGGCGTTAATGACGATGAGGGTGTCAGCGTCAGGGACAAGGAGTACGCTCACTCGTGCGGTCAGGTCGGCTAAGGAAACTGGCGTTTCGTTGATGGCGATCGCGCCGTTGGATGCGATCGTGACCGTGAGTTCTGGGGCGGGTTGCGATTTCGCCGTGCCAGCTTGAGGCAGGTTGACACTCAACCCCTCAGCGCGGGTCAGATACAGTGTCGAGATGATGAAGAACGCTAATATCGAAAATATTACGTCGATGGTGGGAACGAGGTTAATTCCGAATGGTGGGTCTGACTCAGCGGGTAGACGCATAGTTGGGCTGACCCCCTTTCTCGTGGTAGCGGCGGTACAGCAGTTCGAGCTGACCGCCGTACTCTTGAATTAGCGCCAGCTGGCGCTGGTAAAACCCGCGAAAAAGATTTGCAAACACCAACGTAAAAATGGCAACCACCAACCCCATGACCGTCGAGACCAGCGCTTCGCTGATGCCTCCGGTCACAACTGTGGTGCTTTCGCCGCCGACATCGCCAATCTGCAGCGCTGAGAACGAAGCGATCAAACCAAGGATTGTCCCGAGCAAACCCAGCAACGGGGCAATGCTGATGATGGTCTCGAACATAGTCGAAGAGCGTTTCAGTGTCGGAATTTCAGCTTGAGCAGCGCTTTCGAGGGCAAGGCGAAACTCCTCCGCGGTCGGGCGATCGAGTTCGAGGGCCTCTAGGAAAATGCGCGCGATCGGCAGGCTGGCTTGTTTCCGCAAGCGCTGGACGGCAACGTGTGGATCATTCGGGTAGATGCGCAGGATGTCGCGGGCGACGCGGGGTTGGCGGCGGTTTACGCGGCCCCAAAAAATTAGTCGCTCGACGATTAACGCCACAGAGATAATCGAAGCTCCCAGTAAAGGGTACGCCACGATCCCCCCAGCAGTCAGAAAGTTATCGATCTCCATTCCATACACTCGGGTCATCTTGCACGAGAAATCGCCCGAGCGGACCCGAGCGCGCTGTAAAAAGAGAAGCTATTTCATCCCTCCATCATTCAAACACAAAGTTACGAAAGATTTTCAAGAAGATGGGAAATTGGTTACACGCAAGAAGTTCCTGCCAAGCCCTACCATTGCGCCTCGATCGCAGTTAACCCGCTACCCCCCCTAAGCGAGCATCTGCATCAAATCCAGTCTTGGAGGATATTACAAGCCTGTGAATTACTGATTCAGAGGCGCCGTCGCTGTTGATGGAAGTAGCGTTGCCTTCTAAATCCTGCTGAAATTATTAGAATTCAGTTTCAATTATTATGAATGACCTAGCCCTGCGTCTCGGGAGAGCAGCGAGCGATGGAGGCGCGGCTAATGGAGGATTGTTCGGGTTCGGCTTTGCAGACTCGACACCCAGCTGGGTAAGCTGCCTTTGCTGAATCTGAGTTTGTGCTCGAACCCGCCCTCTGGGTCCTGAAGTTGCTTCGAGAGGCAGCGCACTGCCCAATTGGGATGACCCGCGGACGACCGAGGCTCGTGAACCGCGCAGAAATTGTGGCAGGCCGCCCTGACGACACCGTGCCAGCCAGCGCGGGAGCGTACCTTGATGTTTGCCAGGCACCCGCGCCGTGGTTGAGATCGTCATCTGCTCTCCTCGAAATCAGTTACGGCGCTTGCAAGCGCCCTGGCGCTGACGGATGTTTCTCCACTCACAGCAATGCCTGGAGTTCCACGGTTCTCTAGCTAATTTCAACGTGGCTGGCTCCACTGATCGGAGTTTCTCCAGTCGCTGTTCCTACTTCTAGCGTCGGTTACTCATTTTTTACACTTGATACAACTTGACCCAGCTCAGCCGCCTTCGTTGGTTGAAAAAACGCTCTAATAACGTGGGGTTAACCTGGAGTCGACTAAACGTTAACCTCATTTCGGTATAAGTATAGATGTCTAGACAAAGCGTTGCATTTAACCTGCTATGGCCGAAGCGATTTTCACCAACTACCGCTTACAACTACCAGATGAAGAGGTGCTTGGTACCCTCGTTGTGTGCGATGGAGCGATCTCTGATATCCAGCCAGGGGTCGTCAGCCGTGGCCAAGATGGTGCCGGTGACTATCTACTGCCGGGTCTGGTAGAGCTGCACACCGATAACTTCGAGCAGCGGTTATCGCCCCGTCCAAAGGTTTACTGGCCCATGGAGATAGCAGCGGTTTACCACGATCGCGATTTGGCCGCGGCGGGCATCACCACCGTGTGTGACGCGATCGCGGTGGGCGACATCACCCCTGCCTCCATGCGTATGACCCAGTTCGGCCCCATGATCGATACCATTCACCAAGGTCAAATCGAGGGACGGTTTGCGGTGGATCATCGGCTTCATCTGCGCTGCGAATTGGGCTACGAGCATGTACATGCGGTAACCGAGCCCTATGCAACCCATCCCCTCCTGGCCCTGATTTCGTTGATGGACCATACCCCCGGACAGCGTCAGTTTGCTCGGGTAGATAAGTACAAGGAGTATTACCAAGGCAAGCACGGTGTGAGCGAAGCAGAGATGGAGGGCTTTATTCAATTGCGCGTCGATAACCAGCAACGCCATGCTGTGGACAATCGGCGTAAGCTCGTTGAGCTGACCCAGACCCACCAAATTTGCCTTGCCAGCCACGATGATGCCACCCCAGAGCATGTCAAGGAGTCCCTGCAAGATGGGGTGAAAATTGCCGAGTTTCCGACCACGCTAGCGGCGGCAAATGAAGCCCACCAGCATGGTTTGCAAGTATTGATGGGGGCACCAAATTTGATTCTCGGCGGGTCCCACTCGGGCAATGTGTCTGCAATGGAATTGCTCGAGCATGATTTGGTCGATATTATTTCCTCAGATTACGTGCCCCAAAGCTCGATCCAGGCAATGTTCATCATTGCCGAGCAACAGGATAAGCCGCTTCATGAAGCGATGCGTTATTTCACCTCGAATCCGGCAAAAGCGATCGGGATGGCTGCCGATCGCGGCAGTTTGGCGATCGGGAAACGCGCCGATTTCATCACTATCCACCACGACGGTGTAGTGCCCAGACTCACTTCAGTCCGTCGACAGGGCAAACGGATCGCTTGACCCACTGCTCGACCCACTGCTTGACCCACTTGAGTTTGCCAGATTCAAGCCATGCATAATATCGAAGCTCTTTAATTAAAGCCTAATGACTTCGCGGGTTTTGTAAGCTCAATCCACACTAAGGCTGAACTGCCCTTTCCCCCTGAATGCCAATGCAACCGACGGACTTAGCGCCCAACCTGGCTTTGCAAGGTGCCACCGTTTTAACCCCCAACGGCTGGTTGGACGAAACTACTGTTCTAATCCGCGAGGGTAAATTTGAGGCGATCGGTCACCTGCCCAAACCAAGCGGCTATATGTCAATTGATGTTACCGGACTCCAGCTGCTGCCGGGTCTGGTCGATATTCACGGCGATGCCTTCGAACGGATGATTTGTCCGCGTCCGGGGATAATGTTGCCCCTGTCAATGGCCTTGGTAGAAAACGATCGGGCCTTGTTGAGTGCGGGCATCACCACTTTTTTTTACTCGATTACTGACTCATTTGAACCGGGTTTGCGTAGTCGAGACATGGCACGTCAACTAATTGGCCGCCTGACCCAAACGAACAATGGTTTGCGAGTTGATAGTCGCATCCACATTCGTCACGAACAAGCCAATACTGCAAATCATGACGAACTCTGCCAGTGGTTAGAATCGCGTGCCGTCACTCTGCTCTCACTGAATAATCATTTGCCGCCAACCTTGGATGATGAAACCTTGCAAAGATACACCAAGGGATTGCGCCAACGGGTTAAGTTGTCCGAAGCCGAGATTCGCGATTTGATTGCCGTTGCCTACGATCGCCAAGTTGAGGGTCTGGTGCAGTGTGAGGATTTAGTGCAGCGCTGCCATCAGTTTGGGATTCCAGTGGCCTCCCATGATGACGAAACCGCTGCCGATGTCGCTAAAAGTGGGGAACGGGGGGTGGCGATCGCCGAATTTCCGGCTTCCGTTGCCTTAGCAAAACAATCCCGTGCCTATGGCGCGGCAGTGCTGATGGGTGCACCCAATCTTGTGCGGGGTGGGTCTCATGTGGGCTACATGAGTGTGGCTGCTGCTGCCCAAGCCGGGGTGCTCGATTGTCTCTGCTCGGACTATCACTACCCCTCCCTTTTTCACGCGCCCTTTCGCTTAGCAGAACAGGAATTGATGTCCTTCGAGCAGGCATGGCGTTGTGTTTCGGAATATCCGGCCAAGGCAGCAAAGTTAGGACAACAGAAAGGGCAAATTGCCCCTGGCTATGATGCCGACTTTCTGTTGCTATCGCCCAATGGAGACCTGCCGAATGCAATTCGGGCGGTTTACATTGCAGGGCGGTTGGTGCAAAAGTCCTCCTAATTCGGCTTTTGTTCGGTCAACCAGCCCGCTCTACCAACTTAGAATCAATAGATATCGACAACATCATGGAACAGACGCTCACAACACTTACAAGTATTTTGTCGGTCTATCGCGATCGCGGGCGCGCCCAATATGGCAGCGAAGCGGTCAGCCAATTAGAGCATGCGTTGCAATGTGCAACCTTGGCTCAAACGGCTGGGCAATCAGAGGCAATGATTACCGCTTGTTTGCTGCACGACTTCGGACACTTGGTGCACCATCTTGGGGACGATCCGGCTTTACTCGGCATCGACGATCGCCACGAAGCCCGCGCTATTCCAGTTTTAGAACAGCTCTTCCCCGCCGCCGTAACCCGACCCATCCAGCTCCATGTCGCGGCTAAGCGCTACCTCTGTGCCGTGGATCCAGACTATTGGGACTCCCTGTCTTTGGCTTCAAAGCGTAGCCTGGAACTCCAGGGTGGGGTGTACTCGGCTGAAGCCGCTGCCGCCTTTATTCAACAACCGTATGCCGAGCAAGCCGTGCAACTTCGCCGCTGGGATGACCTCGCGAAAGTCGCGAATCTAAGCACACCCGATTTGGATCGTTTTCTGCCCTGCCTCCAAGTCGCCAGCCAAACCAACCCGGTTTAAGCTGCCGCGATCGCCTTAAAGCTCCAAGTCCCTCTCCAGGAATGATTCGCCCCTATCACATGCCGGACCAGGCCATACCTTTCCGGTAACCTGACCCACCATGACCCTGATTGCCCAAATTAGCGATCTTCACGTTCAGACTCCTGGACAACTCGCCTACGGTGTCGTTGATACCAATCGTCTCGTAGCGCAAGCGATCGCCCAAATCAACCAACTTCAGCCCCATCCCGATGCGATCGTTGCCAGCGGGGATTTAGTGCAGCACGGCACCATCGACGAATATGAAACCTTGAAGACCATCCTGTCTCCACTGCGATCGCCCCTATTTCTGATGCCCGGCAACCATGACTGTCGGGCAAACTTGCGTCAGGTTTTCACCCATCAGCCTTTCAGTTTGAGTCCCTTAGGGCACCTTAGCTATGCGGTTGATTGCGATCCATTGCGATTGATCTTGCTGGATAATACACACCCCAAAAAGAAAGCTGGTTGGTTGGATGAGCAACGACTCAAATGGCTTGCACATCAACTTGAGGAAGCCCCTCAAAGCCCTACCATTATATTTATGCATCATCCACCTTTTCTCACTGGTATTCCGTGGATGGATCGGCACCAGTTAGAGGGGGAGAGGGAACTCAAAGCATTGGTTGCTAAACATCAGCAGGTTGAGCGAGTTAGCTGCGGCCATTTGCATCGAGGGATGTATTGTCGTTGGGCAGGAGCGATCGCCAGTGCTCAACCAAGCTTGGTTCATCAAGGAGGATTAGAGTTGCGACCTGATACACCCAGCCAGTTCGTCATGGAACCTCCAGCCTATCAATTACACATCTGGAAGAACCAGAGTCTAATTTCCCACATAGCTTTTATTGGCAAATTCGACGGTCCCTATCGTTTTTCTGATGGGAGAAGAGTAACTTCATTAACACATAACTAGAAGCGAAAACATTCAGCTTCATTTAAAAAAACCTGACTTTGGACAAAAGCCCGAAAAGATTCCCACTGATTGCTCAAAAGCTTTTTGGAAAATTTGGTAAAGAATATTAATCTAAACGTAGGGCAATTCGTCTTACTCATGTTCAGTCACGACTTGTAGACGACTATATCTTCAAGTATAGGAATTATCATTTTGAACAGTAACTAAATATCGACTAAGCGGGTTTGGTTTACAACCCGTTCGCGACTACTTCACGAGTCTATATAGTCGATCGTCCATGTTCAACGGTACGACTGCAACCTTTTCTCAAATGCCTCTTGTTGCCTTGATCACAGAAAGCGGGCGATCGGACTCGAACCGACGACATTCAGCTTGGGAAGCTGACGTTCTACCACTGAACTACGCCCGCAGAAACCCTTTGAACTCTTTTTATGCTTGCGATTGCAAGTATATTACAGATATACTAGGAATAAATGTGTTTTCATGTATATAGCAAAACATAAAACACCTCCCCATGTCAATAGAATATCAGGGGAAGTACATGCTTTGTCATATATCAAGGACAATTTTGACAAAGCGAGGTTGTGTAATTTTCATGATCACTTTGTCAGTATTTTTTTGACGATCGCTCGTGGGCAATGAGACTTTGCTTGTTTCTAACCCAGTCGGCCAACAGCATCAAGTGATATCTTTTGCACGTAGCACTTACTCTAAGCTAATGCATGCCTTCAATAAATGTGCCATTTATTTTTAGTAGGCGATCGTAGTCCTGTAATTTTTGCGGCATCTCACTTATCCCCATACTTGTATTGTATTTGCTTTTTTATTTTTTGTTTCTCAAATGAATATTCAAGAATATTTAAAATTTTTTCTTTTTTGCGCGTATCCCCTCTCTCAAATACGTAGCATGAGCATCTTGACAATCCCATGCTTCTTCAGTGTCCTTCTTGAATCTTAAGAATATGGCAAAGCCTTTAAGGTTTATGTAGTTGGAAATTATGTCAATTAAAGTGCCTGCGAAAATTATAGGTTTTTAGATCGCATGGCGGGCTTGGTAGCGGCGTCGGTCATGGCAAGTGGTAAAAGCAGCACATTAAGCCCATGCAGGATAAATGCAGTCTAAGCGCAGCGCAAGCGTGAGGCTAAACGAGTACTATTTATGTCCCGCATGGGACGGGAGTTCACGACGCCCGTTTAAATAGACGCATTATGCAGGAATTGACACCCAGAAAAGTGCATGCTAGGTTCGAAGAAATCTTGGTGGATTCGGCTCGCAGCAATTCGGCGAACTCTTGTGTGGCAAAGGCGTAGGTTGCGTAACCGGCTCTAATTAAAGTTTGGGGTCGCAGGTCAAACAATGTCCACACTAGAACCAGATCTTTTGAAAGGTTATCTCGAAGCCGAGAAGCGTGGGCTTCGTTATGAAAGAAATGACGCGTTAGAACGCTTTTTGGATTCGTTTACCAATCTGCCGTTGGAGTCACAGCACGGCTGGTCGCTCTGCCTTGCATCGAAGATCGTAGATAATGTTGAATCTACTCCGGTTCGGATACCGCTTTTCCGCCGTGCGATCTTACCCGCACTGGAGAACAGAATCGCTACTAAACTCTAGGCGCGCGCGTCGGCTGGCCGGGTTTGCTCAACACATCTATAAATGTAGTGACCTTCGTCCACGTCTTGTTGACGGCTCCCTCACTAAACAAGCTCTACTATTAACGGCGATTGCACGCGATCCCAATGACACGTCAGCGCGGCGTAAACTTCTGACCTACTTGCTCAGCGGCTGAACTACTCGCTCCACGAACTTCCCACCGGCATGCTAAATGGTCGCGACTCAGCGCCCGTTGAACAATGCCTCGAAATGCTTGACGAATTGGACGATTTTAATCATCACACCGAAATTCTGGGTGTCACATACGACTACTCTAACTGGATTGCCCAATGCCACGTTCACTACAGTACTTACGCGAAATACCTGACTGTCCGTCGGGGAGCGTCCTGTTACGAAGACTATCTCTCGTTGTTCAGCGATGCCTAAAAAACGGATTCAGGCGAAGCCGCCGATAGCGAAGTTATTTAAGCAACGATCGCTCCAATAGCTAGGTCTTCCAAGGCGTAAGGCTTTTGCCCATCCTCTCAGTTTGCCTCTAAACCAAATGTTTGTTTAAAGTGTTGACTTGTTAGGGGTCGATTCGGTTATACTATTTCCAAGCTAGACACTTCAAGCTCTAAATTCTTTGCTGGAGCCGACAGTCGAAACTGAATTATCTCGGTTTTCTCACCCTGACTGAATGGCAAAAGTCTTCATTAAATCGCCTGAAATTGCTCCAGGGCTGGTTTCCATAGCAAGCCTTTGAATTCTCGCGATCGCTTAGATCGCCGTGGTTGCAGTGGGTCGGATCGAGGAAGCTCCAAAGACTCGCCACGCGATTTCATGGGCTTTCTGCCCGCCCAGAGCTGAAGCCAAAGCGATGCGATTGTCTCAGAAGTTCTGTTAACCAATCAGTATCTGAGTACTTAATTTAGAACGAAAGGAGAAAGAATAATATGCCATTCCAAGCAACACAATATGGAAACTTTGTTGCTGAGATATCAGCCTCCCAGCGGAACTTAATCCCTGACTATAACGGGACAAACAGCCGATTTGATTGCATTACGATTGGCAGTGGCATTGGTGGTGGAATCTTTGCTGACGATCTTGCCGATCGCAATCAGGATCGCGATCGCGAATTTTTAGTGCTTGAAGCTGGCTCATTTTTATATCCGACTCACGTTTACAACATTTGTAACTTTCCGAACTATGATGTCGCAGGTAATTTTGCCGTTGAAACATTCACTCAAGAAGGAAGCGGGAACTTCATTGGAGAGAGACCTCAACTTAATTTTGGCGGCCGCTCAATTTTCTGGTCTGGGTTGATTCCGTCCATCCAACCCTGGGAACTTAAATTCTTTCCCGATCGGGTTCGACAAGATCTTGAAAACACCTATCTTTCCCTTGCAGGGAAAGTCATGAATGAATCCATCTCACTGGGCGAAATCAGCAGGGCGGTTGTCGAGTATTTTCGCGGTACTGCTTTAAATGACGACTTTTTTATTGTGGAGACTCCTAGGGCGCTCCATCAACCTTACCTCCACCCTGATGGGACGGCATTAGATGAGTTTTTACCGAGCCAACGGGTGTTTTTAATACTGCTGAACTCCTGGTCAATCAGCTCGGCTTAGTAGGGAAGCAGAATCAACCTGGTCAGACCACTGAATTTAATGTCAAGTTGAATAGCTTCGTTGAATCCGTCGATCGTCTCGAGGATGGAACTTATGAGGTCAAAACAGTTAACACGCTAACCAATCAGTCACGTAGCTTTTTTGCGCCTAACGTTGTTATCGCTGCAGGATCGATTGAAAGTCCCAAGTTGCTTCAGCGCTCAAATGTTTTCGATCGGTTGCCTGCTTCTGTGCAAAAACTTGTGGGTTTAGGATTAACCGACCACCCAACTACAAATCCGATTAAAGCCAAGGTCACTAACCTTGGTTCTACTATCATCAATATCGACGATCATGGGAAAGTTATGTTTTACTCCCGTGGGAAGGCGGAAACCGATGGCTCTGTCCGCTATCCTTTCAACATTGAGATGAATATTAACGGTGAATATTGGCATAGACGAGAAAACGATCCAACCGATCCATCGGCCGGGCTAATTGATGAAGTGACTGTCGATCTCAAGTTTAGTTTTGGCAACCCGCTGGAAGATAGAAATATTGTCAATCCCCATAGTTCAGATGATTACAAGTCTAAGATCGAATTCAAAGATCACCGAGATCCGAGCTATCTTTATAGGGAGCGTTTCCCAGCTCTCGCAGATTGGACTAATACCGAGGAAGAAGTTTATCAGACACTTAATAATCTAGTCTTTGAAATCTTCTCTAAGTTCGAGTTTTTCGGTAATAATGCACGCCCGCTAGATGAGAGTTGGTATGGACCTTTTAATAATTTTGGTTATGGAACGGTTCATCATGCGATTGGGACTTTGCGCATGCCTTACAAACTCTCCTGGAGTGGAAATTTTCAAGTCGAATCTGTGGTGGATGAGGACTTACAAGTTATCAACAATATTGGATTGTATATATGTGACATGTCAGTCATGCCATTCAGTTCGGCAGCTAATCCTGTTCGCACATTAGGGGGTTTAGCCTTGAGACTTTCCCAGCATTTGGGAGTACAACTCTAAGCAGTTATTGAGGCAAGCACATTAGGTTATCTTGATTGATTTGCTTAAGATCTATGAGTCTGTTTGAAAAGTCGAGTTGCGCAAAATCGGGCACATACTTCGCGACGAGGAAATAGAGCTGTTGAGGCTTTTCTACGGATTGCTCAGGGGATTCTAATACCCGACTAGACTCTTTTCAAGCAACCTCAACGCTCTTGCTGCGGTTCAGCTTCTGAACGATAGTTGACATCACGGTTATCATCCGATGAATGAAGTGTCCGCAACCGTACTAGTCATATTCTTTGCAGCCTGTCTGCCCTGCACAGTTCTGGGCTAACTTATAGCAGTGATGCAGAAACGGGATTTAATTTCTGGCTGGAATGAATCAAAAGTAAAAGATCCAGTAGCTTTCGCCTCCTTTGTGGGCTGGAGCCATCTAGTATTGTCTGGCCTCTTAGCCATTGTCACAGTTGCCTGGGCTCTCCAGCTAATTCCCGAGAGTGTATTTGACTTTCTTCTTGTCGCTGCATCACTCGTCCCGTTAATCGCTCTATTTAGAGCTAAGGTCAAGTACGGGCGATAGGCCAACTAGCAAGCGGAAGCAGTGCCACGCCCAACCTGTCGCTTCGAGTTAGGTCGGGGGTGGATGCTCGCTCCTGGCGTTAAACGAAGATATTCTTGAGCTGTAGCCCGGATCCGGATCTTTTCTGCTGAGTGTGCGAATTCACTGACGCTCAGGTGGGAGTGCCTGCACACGCAGTGACTATTGCTTCAGCGATCGACAACGACCTTGGAGTTGATGGCGATGATGCAGACGACTTTATCATGGAGATTCGAGCGGCAGTTTGGGATAGACCTCTCCGCGATGCCCTGGGTCGGGATTTCGGCCTCGAGTACTTCAGACCGGCAGTATTGCTCCTCCCTCTACTGCTGCTTGGTCACATGATTCACCGCCTTGGGCTCATATCCGTAAGCCCACTCTTGCCAACCACCAAAGCTCTGCGGGTCTCCACCCTCGAAGCGGTGCAACTTAGTTATTTGGCAGCATAGCGCCCTTTTAACGAGTCCTTGCAGTAGACCGGGGGAGGGCCGTTTCCAATTGCTTCGACACACTCTGGTGAAGCGCCTTCAGCCGCTTCTATAAGTTACCCGGTCGCTAAAGTCCATGTAAATTAGGCTTCAGCCCCTTCTCCTCAATCACCGTCTCGATTGAAGAGTAGTTTCCTAGACTGGCTTGTTAGGGGGGGGATTCAGTTATTCTTTAGGTAAGTAAGCCACCGCTAATCCTAATTCTAATTACAGCCTTTACCAAGCTAGTGAGGTCCACATTTTTTTTAATTATCTGAATAGCAGGGGTTCGAAATTGAGAGTGTACCTCTCGAGATTGAGAAATTCCGTATTTACCTAGGGAGCAAAACAATGCCGACTAAGCGCCGAGTCTATGATTTCACTGTCACGTTGCTCGAAACAAACCCGGCGGTATGGCGACGCATTCAGGTTCCGGAGAAGTATTCGTTCTGAGACTTACACGTCGCGATCCAAGATTCGATGGGTTGGCTTGATTGTCATCTTCACACGTTCCGATTTGGAAAAGTCGGGACCACGAAAGAAATAGGAATCCCGGTCGGTGAGGGGTTCTCGGACTTGGAGACTCTGCCGGGCTGGGAGATCCCGATTAAGGACTACTTCGACGTCGGCAAGAGCTGCACTTACGAATATGACTTTGGAGATGGCTGGATTCACGATTTGACGCTGCAAGGGCTTGTGCTAGCGGAGAAGGGCAAGCGGTACCCAATTTGCTTGGACGGCGCAATGGCGTGTCCACCCGAGGACTGCGGAGGGATACCGGGCTATTATCACCTCATCGAAGTCTTCGAAGATCCGGACAACGAGGAATATGAAGAATTACTGTCGTGGTTGGGCCGCCCGTTTGACGCGAAAGTCTTCGATCCTTCACTCATCAGATTTGAAAACCCGACCAAGCGGTGGGAGTATGCTTTCTCCGGCGGTACATAACATGAAGTTGAAGAGGACGAAGGAACCTGTTACGTCAATTGCTATCGCAACTGACACGCCAGAACCGCTTTGCCACTTAACTTGGTGCTAGGTTTTCACTCATTCGTTTTAGTTTCCTTCTCGATTAAAGAGTTGTTTCAGAGACTAGATTGTTGAGAGTTGATTCGGTTATTCTTCAGGCAAGCACGCCACTGCAAACCTAAAAGGTCGCCGGAATCAACGGTCGAAACTGAATTCCCTCGGTCTTCCCAACCTGCTGTGGCTTGCCTTCAAGACTTTAGACGTCGTAAAGCAGTTTAAGCATGAGCAACGACTCCCTGCAGGCGCAAATTGAAGCTGCAACCGGGTACGAAGATTTACCGGTTCCGGCGTTGACTCAACAGTGGGCTGAACGAGTGTTGGACGCAGCGCAGATTCGGTCAGGTGACAGAGTCCTGGATGTAGCCTGTGGGACTGGTGTGCTTGCACGGTCAGCCTTAGAGCGGGTGGGTTCCTCAGGCTCTGTTTCCGGGATCGATCCGGGGTTGGGGATGCTGCAAGTGGCCGAGCGCCTGGCACCAACAGTCGAGTGGCGGCAGGGGTCAGCAGAGTCGCTGGCCTACGCCAATCAGTCATTTGACGCTGTTGTAAGTCAATTCGGCTTGATGTTTTTTGCAGATCGCCACAAGGCCCTGCAAGAGATGCTACGAGTATTGACCCCAGGTGGGCGCCTAGCGGTCGCAGTGTGGGATTTACTTGAGAATATCCCGGCCTATGCAACTGAGGTCGCGCTGCTGAACCGCCTGGCAGGCGAGGACACGGCTAACGCAGTGCGAGCGCCATTTCAGCTAGGCGCGCGAAGCGACTTGGAGAAATTGTTTGGGGAAGCAGGAGTTTCTTCGGTCGCGATCGCGACACACAAAGGGACAGGACATTTCCCGAGCGTAAAGATAATGGTCGAAGCGGATCTGAGAGGCTGGCTGCCGGTCATGGGTATTTTCTTGGATGAGGAGCAGATTCAATCTATTTTGGTGGAGGCTGAAACCGCTCTCGATCGCTACGTCACAGCAAAAGGAAGTGTCGAGTTTGATGTTTCCGCACACATTGTTACGGGATTGAGGTCTTAGCGGTTTCGAGAGCGATGATTTTGCCATAAACAAGGCACTGCAGCTGAAGCGGTTGAGCGCTGGCTGCTTTTTCACACCTCGTCCGCGTAGCTGAGTAGATCGATAGATATCAAAGTTCATAATCTACACACTACAATCGATTAGACATCAAGAAAAACCATCTGTTTCATCTATTTCTAGAATAATGAGTGATTTTTCTCCGACGACTAACGATATCGAAAATCTAAACTCTGAAGTTGCTGAAGATGTAGATAGGTTTCAAGAAGCTCTTCAGATACGTAAGCTCGATCAATCTGCTTTACATCAAACTGTTTTACATGTATCCGGACCTGCGGGGATAGTTGGCGTAGCAGGAGCAATAGTCGGAGTTTCGATCTTATACCAAATTGAAAAAAGTAAGTATCGGATGCTAGAAGTAGGAACAGCGACCTGAGGAAACTCTGATGAGTGGCGTCACCCACGTTGAAATTCGCGAGAGTACTGAGGAACTCCAGGCACTGCTGCGCGCGGAGAAGCAGCCGTCAGCGAAAGAGCGCTTGCAAGCGCTCTACCTGATTCGAGCCGAGCAGTTCACGGTCTCGGCTGCAGCGCGGGTGCTGGGCAAACATCGAGGCACGCTCCAACGCTGGCTGGCCCGTTATCACCAGGGCGGTCTGCCACAAATGCTGGCGCGCTCCATTAGCCCCGGTCGTCCGCGTGTCATTCCCGATTGGGCGGTGCGCTGCCTCCAGAAGCAACTCCAGGACCCAGAGGGCGGGTTCGAGCGCTACACGCAGATTCAGCAATGGCTGCGCACTCAGCTGGGTGTCGAGGCCGACTACGCCACCGTCCATCACTTGGTGCGCTAACGGCTGCAAGCGAAACTGAAGGTCCCGCGACCGCGCCATCGACGGCAGAGTCAAGCGCGGCGTGCGGCTTTAAAAAAACTTAGGGGCGGACCTGTCACTGCTCGGAGCGCACCGGTTGGGGCAGAAGCCACTCAAAGGTCGTATCCGCTACTTCACGGAAGATGAGGGTCGCTCCGGACTGAAGACCACGACGGGTCGTCGCATCACGCTGTCCGGCGTGAAGCCAGTAGGGGAATGGCAGTGGAAGTTCAAGGCATTTGGTTGTACGCCGCGGTGGAACCAGCGACGGGTGAGAGCTTTGTCTTGCAGCTGTCCCACGCCGACAGCCAGTGTTTCCAGCGTTTTCTTGAAGAGCTGTCGAAAATTTATCCGGATGACTTTCTCTTCCTGCAAGTGGACAACGGTCGCCTGCATACGGCCAAGAGTCTGGAGCTCCCAGAAAACGTGATGCTGTTATTCCAGCCGCCGTAATGTCCGGAGCTCAATCCCACCGAGCGGGTGTGGCAGCACCTGAAGCGAGACTTGCACTGGGAGGTGTTTGAGGACTTAGAGCAACTGGAAAGTAAGCTCGAGCAGCTGCTCGAGGAACTCACCCCAGAGGTTGTGGCTGCGCTCGCAGGCTATGACTTCATTCTCGACGCTCTATCTGTCGCGAAACTTCTTTGATTTGGTATCAGCTCTTAGCAGTTAGGGATTGCCGGGGAAAGCTTTCGGACTTACTATGTGTAGCGATCGCGCCTCGCTCCTTTTCTCAATGCCTGGTTAGCGGTTCCCGACACGGCGATCGTAAAACCACCATCACATTAGGAGTCACATCCTGCAGTCAGCGGATGGCTACACACCCGAAACCGATGCAATCCTGCTGCTGTAATCGGGAGATCCTGCCTTGTTCCTTTACCTGCGAAACCTGACCGTTCCAACGCCTCAAGGCACGAAGTGGTCTTTAAAGGCTGGGATGAATTCAAACCGGTGGAGCACGACTTTTCCAAAACTCAACTGTTTCGCATCGATCTGAGCTCTAAGTCCAACCGCAGCCCGTGACTCAAACCGTGTCGTTTGCCCGCCCCCCACGCCGATTTTCCAAGGATGAAGCCAGGCAGCATGCCGTTGGGCGTGGCGAACTAAAAGTAGTGGTGGGTCGCAGCCAATTCAGGGCATGACTTCCGGGCAATTCTGGCTAACATGATTGACTAAGAAATGTAGCACCCTACCTCGGTCTCTCATGAAAACTTTCTTCCTTCCCCTTCTCCTTTATTTCATTGTTTTCCTCATAAACGATGCCCAGCAACGTGGATAATTAGGTCTTAGAAATGCTCGAGATTAGTAACATTTGGTACTTCGTGCATGGCTGTAAAGTTGAGACTGCAAGAGTTTTAGCCCCCACCATTACCTATAAACCATACGCAGAGGAGAAAACCGCAGTAAATGCACATCCATTTGCTGTGGCTCAAGTGGCAGCGGACTTATTGGATTTGCCCGGCTAGAAGGGCAAACTAATGCGATATTTCCCCTACAGAGATGGGCATGCGGCACAACGTAATGATGAGCGATTCTCAACCGATTCAATACGGCGGGCAAGCTGCCATCCTGGGTGATTTATTGCCTATCGCAAAGAGCTAGGGCTGCAATAAGTAAAGCCCCTCAAACCTCGGGGCTTTCACCATCTTCCAATTCCTCCCGGGAATTCAAGGTAGACTCGGCTTGCCTCGACCTCAATCACGCGAACGTTCGGTATTAGCGAAGTAGTAACCCGTCACGGCTGTGGCAAGAGGGGTAAGGAAGGTATAGATGGTCTTCGCAGTGTCATGAACCTCGTTTAGCGCGCGATCGAATCGGCGATTAATAGCCTCTTCATCGTTGCCAGGAGCGTGGACAAGATGCCAGGTGAGGATGCCAATGCAGATAGCGTGGAGTGAGGCGACCACGGCGAGGGTAATCCACAACGAGTAGGCAAGCTCCCCAGAAACTCGCGTTTCATAGTTTCTGCGTCGATCCTCCTGCGAAATTTGCCGGACCGACCCGGGGTCGCCGAGCGTCTTTTTCTGGTCGTCACCCAACAAGGCCTCCAGAGTAGCTTCTGGAGATGTTGTGCCTCCCAATTCTCTATCAGGAACTGGGAGGCTGCTCCCAAGTCTAGCTTCTGGATCGAACATGCGTATTAGTTAATTTGCATTTTGCACCAATCTCAGAGGTGGAGCAGCATGAGGGTTAAGAGCGGCTCAATCAGGAGAAGCTCCCTAGCCCTTATTTCTCATGGATAAACTGCTCTTCCTTACTCACTTGTTCCTGAGTGAACTTCTGCTCCAAACCTTCGCCACCTATCAATAGCAGAATTTCCAGGCGATGCTTGCCTCCCGCTTTAGTAGCGACGCAAAACCCTCGATACCAACCCTGGAAGTCAGCTGTAGCTCTGTGCTGCTTCCTCGCTCACAAACACTGGTCTTGGGGGCTATTGATGACGTTAATTCAGAGTCACTTGCTCGCCAGCTCCTAACTCCTCCTCCACGAGGCCGCCATACCGACCTGCACGTTTGGTAGACCTCGCCTGCTTTGCCATAGAATTTACGTTCAAGCACTTTCGTTGTTGGCTCCACTACTTCCAGAACCTTTTCGGACTCCACGTGGTGTTGGTCTATCTCTGCTGAGATCGATGACGCATTCCCTCTTCTCAAGAGAACTTCACGGGCAAGTGCCCCTTATCACCTTTGCAGCTGCCTTTAAGACAGATTCTTCAGCTGCTTAAGGAACTAAAGCCCACATCTTCGTCCAAGTGCTCGCGCATGCGGGATGCGCCAGACGAGAATTCCTCCTCAGACTAAGAAAAAGGGGGATCAAGTCTCTGGTGAGCTGTGCTGGCAATCGGACTCTGATGGATAAGCGCAAATCCAGGACTGGCAAAGCCAACAAATGTATCTATGAGGCTGTTAGAAAAGTCGGGTTGTGCGAAATCAGTTATCAACATCGCGACGAGAAAATAGGACTTTTGGGGATTTCAACGGGTTGCTCAAGGCACTCCGATACTTGGGTCAACCCTTTTTAAACAACCTCTTAAGGATATGCCCGTCCCGGACTGGGTAACTTTGTTTTTCCCAAAAAAATCCAATGGGACCTGTCACAAGCGTTTCTTGATACCAACACGACCCCTGTCGGCAACCCACATAATTAGACTGTTGGGAATTGTCGGCATACTGAGGCGGTTTTCAAGAAGCTAGAGCAGGGTTTTAGAACGTGTAGCTTAGCAGTGCTCCTACTGAAGGCAATGCTAGGGTTGCTGCTCTACTCGAGGCTAGGATGTCTGCTAAGTCATTAGGCTTGCTCTCACTCAAGGCTCAGTAGTATGACCCAAATTGCGGGCATCGGCAGAGCAAGTAGTCGCAATATTAACTAATTCGCTAGCACTCTGGTTGCATCAGCGAGAGCGAAAAAGGGCTCAGCTGCAGGCATGGACTGACATCAGCCTATATCTTTCCTCAAAACTTCTTGAAGGTTGGTGCAAAGTTAGTGGACGACTAGCAACTTCGTCGGCTCCTCGGTATCCAACTGGCGGATGTACAGACCAGCCTTGTGCTGCCCCTTGCGCTCGGCCTCGACAGCATTTGCATAGAGGCGCATGAGGGCAAGCCCCTTACGCAAAACTTCTGTTGCGTTGATGTTCAGTTCCTTAGAGATCTCGGAAAGCTCAGCTGAAGCGCTCTCGCTCAACCGTACCTTGAACTCGCGAGGCTTGTTCTTCATAGTCCCCTACTAACTCCATTTTTGTCCCCTTTTTGGGGGCTCTATTTTGATTATAGTAGCCAGATCAGCCAGCTATACTAGCTAACCTCCGAACATCTGTTTCGTCCCCCCCCTCTCCCAATCAAGCTCTTCGCGAGCTACTCCGGCAGCGTCGCACAACGCAACTTTCTTCCAACCACTCCCACCTGGTTAAATCTGTTGCCGGAAACGGCAACATGCATCCCTCGGTGGAAATCGCGCCTCCCACGCCCGAACAGGTCCTTTGCAGGGGCACGAAAGAGCTTAAAGGGGGACAATTCGCACAACTCCAAACTCGCTGGGCGTTGGTCGATCGTATGTTCAACCACCTCAAGCACCATCGCGGTCAGGTGACGACTTTCTGTCTCAGGTCGGACTCGCAATGGGCTCGACCGATTTGCCCTCCATGACAAGATTCCGCGTTGGCGAGACTCGGACGCGATCGCCAAAAAAATTGGGCAGAGAGACTGCCATCACTCAATCTCCCTGCCCGCCACTGATACTAGGTCTTGTCTGCATCATTAAGACAAGCCCGCCGCGCGATCGCGGTTTTAGACTAACTTCAAATTCGGGTAAGCCTCCAGCAAGTCGTCGGCCGTGAGCGAGTCGCCCTCAGCCTGGGGCGTCCAGAGCACTTCCACCGCGAGCAAGCGATCCTGCCCGACCCCGGCAGCTTCGCGCAGTGCTTGCTGTAGATCCTCGGCACTCTTGATGGGAGACAGCGGCAATTTACCTTCCGCTCCCACCAGCAACGTCACGAGTAAATACTCGCTCGGTGCTGAAGCGTCTGTCGCTTGTGACTCACTTTGTTGCAACCGGCCGTTCGCATTTGAGAGCGTTTCTTCGCCGAACTTGCTGCGCTCGAACAGCGCTGCCTGGTTGAAACGTGACTCTGCTGCACTGAGAGTCATTTGCTGGGATTCCGTTGCTCCGTAGGCCCAGTAGTCCGAGTGTCGCAAGAGCGCCAGAGCACTTTCCTGTAGCACGCGCGCCCGGCCAGAAGCCAGCTCTGTATTGGCAGATCGTGCCAGCTGAGCCAACTCCCGTTGCAGTCCGCTCGCACTTGCCAGCAATCCGACTTGAACCTTTGCTACCGATACGCGGGGATTGCTCGTGACGGTCTCGCCGCTACCGAGTCCGCTACTCCGGAAGGCGTTAATAACGAAGTTCGCCAGCGCGAGGACAACCAGGATAGAGAAAAGCGACCCAAAGCCACCAAAGCCAAAGAATGGGAAAAGGAACGGGAAACCAAACCCGCCACCGGGTGCGCGATATCCGCCACCACCGCGCGGCATTGTCGTGCGCGGCGTACGGAAACTACCACCGCCAATGCGCCCACCGCTCCGTGCGGCCAGTGCCGTACCGGCATCACCTAACACCAAGGCGAGGACCAGCCCGAGGGCAACAACTGCTTTAAGCAGCATTTGCCAGCGCGATCGCGCAATTGCAAACATGCGTAACTCCTTTTTAAAAAGTCCCAAGGTTGTATCGCGTTGCAGCCCATTAGATATCCAACAGATGTCTGGGAACTGCCGAACTCATTGGTTCTCATTATTAACGATCGCTCCCCCACCTGCGGTTCGGTCGACCGGACGCTTTACCGTATCGCCGACTCCCGGCCGGACTGCAACTTGAAGCCTTTGCCACCCGGCCGCTCGACCGCAATTGTGCGGACACACTTCCCAGCCGATCGCCCATTCAGATTCCGGATACTTATGCGTCCGCTGCAAGACCACCTGCGGAATAGGATAAGGTCGCCGACCCGCACGTTACAGTTATGCCCAACCGCACTCGACCGACTGCTCGTGAATCGCCCGCTTATCTGCCGAACACTCTGCGAAGCCGATGTCGCAACCGTTGCCGACTTCGACCGCCGCTATCTCGGTGGAATGTGGAGTGAAGAGGGCTATCAACGCGAACTGACTAGCCCCAATAGCGAAATCCTCTTACTCGCAACTCCCCCTAGCACGTTCTCGAACGCCGGAGAGACCCGCCCCGGAGAAACGATCGCCGCATGGGGAAGCTTTTGGGCAATCCTCGATGAAGCCCACGTCACGCTGCTCGGCGTCGTTCCCGAGTACCGCCAACAGGGTTTAGGACAACTCCTTCTAGCAAGCTTGCTACAGCGCGCGATCGCGCGAAAGCTGCGTCGTGCCACCCTTGAAGTCCGTAAGTCTAACCAGGCTGCGCGATCGCTCTACGCTAAGTTCGGTTTCCGCCCGGTTGGGGAGCGTCCGAACTACTATCGCAACCCACCTGAAGCTGCCACGATTCTCTGGCGTAACAAGCTTCAGACCTCTACAACTGCCGTAGCAATTGCCAACCTTTGGGAGCGAGGACGCGATCGCGCCTATCAGTGTGGATGGCAACTAATTGATTAGTTTTGTTTGATACAGGCCAACTATTTATTAGTCGATTTTGTCGCGATCGCCGTAACGATTGCTACGTTTATCCTTCCTCCTTGAAGGCTCAAATCCGCCAAGACCCGCCAGAATAGCTGTGCTAGAATCGGCGTAATACGGGCACGCACAGGTGATGTACTAGGCTTATGTTCGAGCGCTTCACAGAAAAGGCAATTAAGGTAATCATGCTGGCTCAGGAAGAAGCACGTCGCCTGGGTCACAATTTTGTCGGTACGGAGCAGATTCTTCTGGGCTTGATTGGCGAAGGCACTGGCGTCGCCGCGAAAGTCCTCAAATCAATGGGTGTCAACTTAAAAGACGCGCGAATCGAAGTTGAGAAAATTATCGGGCGGGGATCGGGCTTTGTTGCTGTTGAGATTCCGTTTACTCCCCGAGCTAAACGCGTCTTGGAATTGTCGTTGGAAGAGGCACGCCAACTCGGTCACAATTACATCGGAACCGAGCATTTATTGCTAGGTTTGATCCGTGAAGGTGAGGGCGTTGCCGCGCGCGTTCTGGAGAACCTTGGCGTCGATCTATCTAAAGTTCGTACGCAAGTAATTCGGATGCTGGGCGAGACGGCTGAAGTGTCTACTTCAGAGAATCGCGGCCGGACCAAAACTCCTACGCTTGACGAGTTCGGCTCCAATCTGACGCATATGGCCGGCGAGGGTAAGCTCGATCCGGTGGTCGGGCGCCAGAAGGAAATCGAGCGGGTCATCCAGATCCTCGGTCGCCGGACAAAAAACAACCCCGTGCTGATCGGCGAACCCGGCGTCGGTAAAACCGCGATCGCTGAAGGATTGGCCCAACGTATTGCCAACGGCGACGTACCCGACATCCTCGAAGAGAAGCGCGTCGTTACCCTCGATATCGGCTTGCTCGTAGCCGGCACGAAGTATCGCGGCGAGTTCGAGGAACGTCTGAAGAAGATCATGGACGAGATTCGCCAGGCAGGGAACGTCGTCCTAGTTATCGACGAGGTGCATACGCTGATCGGAGCCGGTGCGGCTGAAGGTGCAATCGACGCTGCCAACATCCTCAAACCAGCACTGGCACGCGGCGAACTACAGTGCATCGGTGCTACCACCCTCGACGAATATCGCAAGCACATCGAGCGCGACGCTGCCCTCGAGCGCCGCTTCCAACCAGTGATGGTCGGCGAACCGAGCGTTGAAGAAACAATCGAAATTCTGCGGGGGTTGCGCGATCGCTACGAGCAACACCACAAACTCGAAATTACCGACGATGCGCTGGATGCCGCGGCCAAGCTCTCCGATCGCTACATCTCGGATCGCTATTTGCCCGACAAGGCGATCGACTTGATCGACGAGGCTGGGTCGCGCGTGCGCTTGATCAACTCGCAGCTACCGCCGGCAGCTAAGGACCTCGACAAGGAACTTCGTCAGTTGCTGAAACAGAAGGACGATGCTGTCCGTTCTCAAGATTTCGACCGCGCTGGCGAGCTGCGCGATCGCGAAATGGAGATCAAGGCGGAAATCCGCGCGATCGCGGCATCGCGCAAGTCCGACTCTACTGAAGGTGACAGCGACGGACCGCGCGTCGACTCGGAAGAGATCGCGCACATCGTCTCGTCCTGGACGGGCGTCCCGGTCAGCAAGATCACCCAGACCGAGTCGGCCAAGTTGCTGCACATGGAAGACACCTTGCACCAGCGCATCATCGGTCAAGAGGATGCAGTGAAAGCGGTTTCGCGTGCCATTCGCCGCGCTCGGGTGGGATTGAAGAACCCCAACCGTCCGATCGCGAGCTTTGTGTTCTCCGGTCCAACTGGCGTGGGTAAAACCGAGCTTACCAAAGCGCTGGCAGCGTATTTCTTCGGTGCTGAGGACGCCATGATTCGGTTGGATATGTCCGAATTCATGGAGCGCCATACAGTTTCGAAGTTGATCGGCTCGCCTCCCGGATACGTCGGCTACAACGAAGGCGGTCAGCTGACCGAAGCCGTGAGGCGGCGTCCCTACACGGTTGTGCTGTTTGACGAGATCGAGAAAGCGCACCCGGATGTCTTCAACATGCTGCTGCAGATCCTCGAAGACGGTCGCTTAACCGATGCCAAGGGACGTACGGTGGACTTCAAGAACACCCTACTCATCATGACCTCCAACATCGGCTCCAAGGTCATCGAGAAGGGTGGCGGCGGTCTCGGCTTCGAGCTGGAAACAGACTCCTCTGAATCTCAATACAATCGCATCCGTTCTCTCGTCAATGAAGAGTTGAAGCAGTATTTCCGCCCAGAGTTTCTCAACCGCATCGACGAGATCATCGTCTTCCGCCAGCTGACGCGCGACGAGGTTAAGGAGATTGCAGATATCTTGTTGCAAGAAGTCTTCTCGCGACTGACCGAGCAGGACATCGCGCTGCAAGTTACTGAGAAGTTTAAGGAGCGTCTCGTTGAAGAGGGCTACAGCCCTGCTTACGGCGCACGACCACTGCGCCGGGCAATCATGCGATTGCTGGAAGACGTAATGGCTGAAGAAATTCTCTCCGGTCGTTTGCGTGAAGGCGACACGGCAACAGTCGACATCGACGATGAAGAAGGTGCCGTGAAGGTCCTCACTGGGGAGCCGGCACAGCAGAAGCTGCTCTCGCAGGCAGCCGAGTAGCCCCGGTCCCTCGTCAAACGGCGCAGCGTCGAGGTAAACATCATCTAACCCGTACTAACAGGAGACGTAGTTTAACTGGTTGCGTCTCCTGTTTTGTTTACGTGCTGTCTCATGTCAATCTGCAAAATATTTATACCAATTTGAAGAATGCCTACAACAGATGGTGCAATCGAGCCCCGGGAGTAAAAGTTCCCGAGCTGCCATTTGTCGCAGCACTTCCTAGAGTTGGTATTACAACAGATCGAGCAAATAAGCTTTGAAGTTAAATGATCCTGGATCCCTATTTGTCGCATTATTTCTTATGGCTGGCATCATTTGCCGACCGTAGGTCGCCAGCACGAATACGCAGCGTTGACATTTCAGCAAAGTTGCACGATCGCTCAGAGACCTAGCTGTTTGCAGCAGCCTTGAGGGCGCAAACAGCATTTCTGAAGATTGTTCATGCTCGCTCACCAGACCTGACCGCATAAGTCCTGAAGCAGTCAGGGTCGGCCCGACAAGCGCGAAGCGGTCCAAAGCGATCGGGAGCTCCTTGGAAGTTGAGATCGCACCGGCAGCCAGGCGCTCGGGAAAATCTTTCTTCAGACTGAGCTGCCGCCGCCGCGATCGACTAGGATCCCCACACTGCGGTCATTTGCAGTCCGAACAACAGGCGATCGGGCACAGAAAATAGTTCATAAAAAGCAAACTAACGACAGTTAGATGCTTACATTGCTTCACACTACTTAATATAATGGGGGCTATTGGCTAGGTATTTATCCTCAGTAAGCATGGTTGACACCAACTTCCCATGGCTGACGACGATCGTCCTGCTGCCCCTGATTGCGGCGATTCCGATTCCCTTTGTGCCGGAGCGTTTCGGTAAGGCTATTCGCTGGTACGCTCTCAGTGCAGGGCTCCTAACACTCGGGGTTACGGTTTGCGCCTTCGTGCGATTCTACGACCTCAGCGATCCCGGCTTCCAGCTGGAGGAATCCTATGCCTGGCTGCCGCAGTTGGGTTTGAATTGGTCGATGGCCGTTGACGGTCTGTCAATGCCGCTCGTCATATTGTCCGGGCTGATTTCCACGTTGGCACTGCTAGCTTCTTGGCGAGAGCAGCGCAAGCCGCGCTTCTACTACGTGCTGTTGTTGGTTCTCTACAGCGCGCAGGTTGGCGTCTTTGCATCGCGCGATTTGCTGCTGTTCTTCTTGATGTGGGAGCTAGAGCTGATTCCGGTCTACCTGCTCATTTCAATTTGGGGCGGCCAGAATCGCCTTTATGCAGCTACAAAGTTCATCCTCTACACGGCACTGGGATCGATCTTTATTCTTGTTGGTGCTCTAATATTGGCCTTCGGCGGCGACACCCTCACCTTCGACATGGGCGAGTTGGGCTTGCAAAAGATTCCCTTCGGTCTGGAAATGCTTGCCTACGCGGGCTTCGCGATCGCTTTCGCCGTTAAATTGCCGATTTTCCCACTGCACACGTGGTTGCCGGACGCTCACAGCCAAGCTTCCGCTCCCGTATCAATGATTTTGGCGGGCGTCCTCTTGAAGATGGGCGGCTACGGGCTCATTCGCATGAACGTCGAGATGATGCCCGAGGCTCATGTTTACTTCGCACCTGTCCTGGCAGTGCTCGGTGCGGTAAATATTGTCTACGGCGCGCTGACGGCATTCAGCCAAGACAATCTAAAACGACGTCTGGCTTGCTCCTCGATTTCGCACATGGGCTTTGTACTGATCGGTATTGCGTCCTTTACGGAGCTGGGTTTGAATGGTGCGGTTCTGCAGATGCTCTCCCACGGTTTGATTGCGGCGGCGCTGTTTTATTTGTCCGGCGTGACCTACGAACGCACTCATACCCTGGCAATGAAGAAAATGGGGGGCATTGCCCAGCAGATGCCAAAAGTGTTTGCGCTGTTCACGGCGGCGTCGATGGCTTCGTTGGCACTTCCTGGCATGAGCGGGTTTGTTAGCGAACTGACCGTATTTCTCGGCATCACCACTAGCGATGCTTACAGCAGTTCCTTCAAAGTAGCGATGGTGTTTCTGTCAGCAGTTGGGTTGATTCTGACCCCGATTTACTTGCTCTCGATGCTGCGCCAAGTTTTCTACGGCACGAACAGTACTGGCATCGTTATCGAGAACTACCTTGGCGACGCCAAGCCCCGCGAAGTATTTGTCACGATTTGCCTGTTAATCCCGATTGTCGGTATTGGTTTGTATCCCAAACTAGCAACTCGCACCTATGACGTGAAGACGGTAGAGGTTGCTGTCAAGGCGCGCGATGCGGTTCCCGTGATCGCCCAGCGTCAGGAGCGCTTCCAGGAGGCACGTCTGGCTTTGCCGTTCTACGCTCCGGCATTTGCAGCTCCGGGTCTGCCTGCCTCATCACTTCAAGCCTTACTAGATACCGAGCTGAATGTTGAATAATCCCCGGAGTGTTTTCGTCTGAAGCGTCAAGAGCGGTCCGCGCGGCCGCTTTTTTTCGATCTCGATTCGACTTGCTGCAGTATGGCGCACCCTTTGGATGAGGTTCGCGTGCGCGCGGGAGAGAAACTGGGATAAAATCGATGCTGTTTTGCTTGCAATGAGGGATCATGCTCAGAGCTGGAATTGTCGGATTGCCCAACGTCGGCAAATCGACGCTATTTAATGCGCTGACGGCGAACGCGACGGCCGAGGCTGCGAATTTTCCGTTCTGTACGATCGAGCCAAATGTAGGCATAGTGTCGGTACCGGACGATCGTCTGGAGAAGTTGGCAGAGATTTCGCACTCGGCCCGGATCGTTCCAACGCGGATCGAATTCGTGGACATTGCCGGATTGGTGGCTGGCGCAAGTCAAGGTGAAGGGTTAGGCAATCAATTCCTTGCCAACATCCGTGAAGTCGACGCGATCGTTCACGTGGTGCGCTGCTTCGAGGACGACAATATCATCCACGTCTCGGGCTCGGTGGATCCAGTGCGCGACATCGAGACCATTACTCTCGAATTGGTTCTGTCAGATTTCGCCCAGGTTGAAAAACGCATCGATCGCGCTCGCAAGCAAGCCAAGCGCGAAAAAGAGATTCAGGTCGAAGTTGATGCTCTCGAAAAGCTGCTGCCCGCTCTAAACGACGGGCAGCCAGCCCGTCAAGTGGAGCTAGTCGCAGAAGAAGATGCAGCCATTCGCGCGCTAGGATTGCTGAGTCGCAAACCAGTTATTTACGCTGCAAATGTTTCCGAGGACGATCTCGCCTGCGGGAACGAGTGGGTAGAACAGGTCCGCGCGCTCGCGGCGCGAGAAGGAGCAGGTGCCGTTGTCGTGTCGGCACAGGTAGAAGCCGAGCTGATCGAGTTGCCGGAAGAGGAACGTGCCGATTATCTGGAGTCCCTTGGTGTTGCCGAAGGCGGTTTGCGATCGCTCATCGGTGCAACCTACGACTTATTGGGCTTGCGAACCTATTTAACGTCAGGCGAGACCGAGACGCGTGCCTGGACGATTTGCGCGGGAATGAAAGCGCCTCAAGCAGCTGGGGTCATTCACTCCGATTTCGAACGCGGCTTCATCCGAGCAGAGACGGTTGCCTACGCGGATCTTGTCAGCACGGGCTCGATGGCAGCTGCCAAAGAAAAAGGTTTGGTCCGTTCTGAAGGCAAAGACTACGTTGTGCGCGAGGGCGACGTGATTCTCTTCCGGTTCAATGTCTAGCAACTGACGCTACTAGCTGCTCTCTAACTGCGCGAGCCGCAGCTAGAACGAATGCGCCGGGCCAGTGGTGCCGCCGGTATCTAACTAATTCGCCCTACACCCAGCTCTAAGTGTCACTTGCAGGATTTGATGTTGGGGCTCGAAAGGCGTATCGAGCCATTGATAATCTCGCCGAGCCGACGCAAGCGCACACCACCACTACGTAACCTTTTAGGATACGATGACACCCTTGCGTGTATAGAAGGCAACGTATCCTTCGATATGTTTGGCTCGCTCTTTGGCCTGCGGATAGGACCAGGCAGCGTCGCTCAACGATTCGCCACCAATAGTAATCGTATAGTAGCTGGCCGTCCCTTTCCAAGGGCAAACAGTGTGTGTATCGGTGCCCTGGAAGTAATCCCAATACACGTCATCGGGAGGAAAGTATTCGTTACCTTCCACGCGCTCGCATCGTTGGCTATTAGCAAGGACAACGCCATTCCAGGTTGCTTGGGTCATGTCAATAAGCCTCCGCTCGGTAAAAAGTTACGGTCTACACGATCGTCGGTTACGGTCGGTCGCTTGGTGTTATAAGACCTCACGCCATAGACCGGGGACCGCAATACTCTTGAAGCGATCGCGACGTACTTCTGGCACGGG
Organism: Rubidibacter lacunae KORDI 51-2; assembly: GCF_000473895.1. Taxonomy (NCBI): domain Bacteria; kingdom Bacillati; phylum Cyanobacteriota; class Cyanophyceae; order Chroococcales; family Aphanothecaceae; genus Rubidibacter; species Rubidibacter lacunae. The sequence goes on from NZ_ASSJ01000004.1 coordinate 53,958, forward strand.
CAACTCTAGTGGCGATAGTTATCCCCACGATTATTTTCCCCTAGCACCCGGCCAATTTATTTGCAGCCGTCCGCTCGCAACTTGATAACGTTCGCTACTAGAAATCATCGAAACTGCGGGGATCGGCAGTCTCTTGCTGCTTGCCTTTGCGGCTACGTGTCGAACGGGCCGATTGACGCTGCCAGCCTTGAGAGTCGTATACACGTTGACCTTCCCAGGAACAATGCTTGCAGGCATAGCGCCGGACCGGAACGACAAGGTTGATCAGGCGATCTTCCCAGTGACGGTGTTTCTTGTAAATCGAGCCCTCGCATTTAGGGCAGCGCAGGCGCGCAAGATGCGGCATCTGCAACAAACGATATCGCAACCGCCGGAAGGCAATCGTCAGGGCGATCGAGATCGCAACCATCGCTAAGAGGTTTGAGGGGCTAGCAAACCTGGAAGCGAAATCTAAAATCGCGCCACCAACAGCTGCCATTGAGGTCCCAAGTGCCTGCAAACAATCCAATAGAGCCGCACGGAGGGAGAAACGCTCGAGCAATAAGAACAGTCCAACTAAGACTAATAAAAGGGCGATTGTTTCCTGCCACCATTTCTGCCAAATTTGTTTCCAGAGTGGTAATTCCTTCCGTGCCATGTGCTTACTCTCCCAAAGTTTTTGTGAGTTCGAACACAACTATCAAGATTTTTTTGAAAATGGTAATCTATTTTATACTAATTTAGACAATGCCTACGACAGATGATGCAAACAACCCCTAAGACTAGAGAACTCCTATCTGCTACTTGTCGCAGCACTTCCTAGAGTTGGGCACCTCGATCAATTCGCTCAAGACCGAAGTTCAGCACAGCAGCATAGGCATTTCAGTAGCCAATAAATACATTCCCGCAATATATAGAGGTCCTTAGTTGGCATTAATCCTTTTCAATTCCTTTTGGGAGGAGTATATTGAGCCGCTCTGTTCTTCCTCTGTATTCCCCCTGTTTCCCCAGGCAAGTTTCAGCCGACTCGAATGAAGTTCTGTTCTTTCAGCCATTATTTGCTCGTTGGCATTAAAGAGTAACTAACGGCTAGTGCCGCCAAAGCGAAACAAAAAACTTTGGTAACTGGACACCTCGATTAGTTCGATCAAGCTCGATGGTGGGTAGGGCAGCACGGGCAATTCAGCCGCGTGGAAGCCACAATCCGGCAATTTTCGAAATGCCCGTTAAGTTAAATTACCGGTCCTGCCAAAGGGTAAGCGCAACAGACATCGAGCTGGATAGTCGAACCTAGCCTAGACCTGGCAAGATCCCACAACCGAGCCTTCACCACCCTGAGTCACAACCAGCACCATCGAACCGGAGCCAGATCGCACCGGATGGAAGCTTATATGCAGCAAGCAAGCCCGGGCTCTAGGTTAAGAAATGTTGCGCGATCGTCCTGCGGCAAAGTGGTTGTAACCCCGTCGCAGCGAAGCTTCTGTCAAGCGAGGGCTCGTCCGCAGCCTAGGCGGTAGGCTGCTCTGCATTGTGTCCGTTGGTATCATGCATGCTAGCCCGTTAACATTTTGCAATTCACAAGCGCGACTGATGGACATCTTGACTCTGGGTTGGGTTGGTATTTTCTCTCTTTTTACTTGGTCGATCGCGATGGTGATTTGGGGGCGTAACGGCTTCTAGTTTGGGGGAGTAACGGCTTCTAGGCATTCGCCGTTCCTCAAGAATTTCACGATCTCTAGTTGGGGTCGCAATGCTCTTCAAAAGGAAGATTAAGTATCGCGGCTCTTACTTTGATACTTCCACACCCACGCTCCTATTAGGCTCTCGAAACTGCCGTGACTGACGTTCCCTTTCTTAACTGGCTGTTTCTGGCGGCAATGGGGTTGCTGGTACTTGTCAGCAGCGGAATCTTGTATTTGACGGCTGCTGAGTGGCGCGATCGTCGCCGTCGGTCTCGAGACAAGCAATCCGGGCGTTAGCGCCTTTAACAATAACGCCAGAGGAGATTTAAGAAATAGCCGCCTGTTCTTACAAGAACAGGCGGCTATTTGTTTGCACGTCTTTACACGTGATGAAATTCTCATTGTTGCAATCGCGTGTTTGCGGTTGCGCGACTAGCTTTCCACTTGTTGCGGCTTAGCCGGTTTGACAGGCTTAGCCGGCTTAGCCAGTTTAGGTCTGGCCGGCTTACCGTCGGGCGTGAAGACGGGTTCTTTGTCCTTATCTTTGTCTGATTTGCGCGGTGACAACAGCATGTTCATGTTGCGCCCTTCCCGCTTAGGTAGCTGCTGGAGTTCGGCCAGCTCGCTTAAGTCAGTAGCCATACGGCGAAGTAAGGTTTCGGCAAGGTCTGCATGCTGAATTTCGCGTCCCCGGAACGTAACTGTTGCTTTTACCTTATCCCCACTTTTTAGGAAGCGCTTCGCTTGATTGATGCGCACTTCGTAGTCGTGGTCGTCAATCTTGTAGCGCATCTTGACTTCCTTGACTTCCGCCGAGTGTTGCTTCTTGCGCGCTTCCCGGGCACGGCGGTCTTGCTCGTATTTGTACTTGCCGTAATCCATGATCCGGCACACGGGCGGATCGGCTTTGTCGCTTACTAAAACGAGATCGAGATCGCGCTCGTCCGCCAACCGCCGTCCCTCATCTGGGGTTAAGATCCCGAGCTGCTCGCCTTCTGGTGAAATCAAGCGAATTTTTGGGAAGCGAATGTTGCGGTTAATGGGTGGAATGTCGCGGGACTGACGTCGTTGTTGTTTGTTGTTGTTCTTCACAGGCGTTGGTTTTAGCGTCGGCAGGTACGGCGATCGCGCGGGCCGCGCTCGGGCACCCTGTCATTTTACCGATCCTGCCTGAGATTCAGCTCGCAATGTTACGGAAGTTCCCACTGTAGTTCAATTGCTTGCTTGCGGCAAGGGAGATTGGCTTGCGGCGGGCTTTACACCAGTAGCGACCCTCGTACCCAGCGTTACGGCAACGCGGTATATTGTCGGTAGTGAGAATCGCTTACAAGCGGTAACATTTGCACTCACAATTGCATTTTTAAGCAAAACGCGAGGTTGGGAAGCATGGATTGGCGCATTCTGGTCGTATTGGCTCCGTTGGCGATCGCGGCATCCTGGGCACTGTACAACATCGGTGCCATGGCGCTCCGTCAAGCTCAGGATATTTTGAACAAGGAAAGCTAGAATCCGCAAGCCGGATTTTCCTGGCTACATCCCATCGGTTCCCGAACGCTGGGGGCCGTTTTTTTGACTGTTCGGTAGGCAAACAGTTCGGTAGGCAAACAGTCCATTTTGAAACGGGTGTTCGTCACCCGAGAAGGCATTTGCACCAGTCGCGCTCCTCTAGTACGAGCGAAATCCTGCCGATCCTGACTGCCCTCGGGCTAACGCGAGGATGCAATCCTCAATGAGTGGTGGCAACGGAGGGGAGCGTCCGGACCTTTTCCAAGACAGAAGTTTCGATTTGCTGTCGTTCGGGCTTGGCGCGTTTAACAGCAGATACTTAACCGCCATTTCGGGCTGTGCAACTAACCCGGTTGCAATCTGAAGTGAGGCTAGTCTAAGTTACCTGCGATTAGCTAGCGGATTCGAAGACTATTCGGGTTTGGAGACTTTAGCGCCTTCTTTAGCAGGCGCTGGATTCGTGCAGACCGCGCTCCCTATAATGTGGAGTAGCGAAACAAAACTACATGGAAACGGGCATCCGGGCACTGTAACGGTGTCGACTCGGCCCGTCAGGACTTAACTGCGAGGGAACGAAAGCGATCGATGGCTAAGATCGAAACCAGAACCGAGCCCATGGTGCTGAACATGGGGCCGCATCACCCATCAATGCACGGCGTGTTGCGCCTGATCGTCACCCTCGACGGGGAAGACGTGATCGATTGCGAGCCCGTGATCGGCTATCTCCACCGCGGAATGGAGAAAATCGCCGAAAATCGCACCAGTGTTATGTACGTCCCCTACGTCAGCCGCTGGGATTATGCTGCTGGGATGTTTAACGAGGCAATTACGGTTAACGCTCCCGAGCAACTGGCAGATATTGAAGTGCCCAGACGCGCGCAGTACATTCGCGCGATTATGCTCGAACTTAATCGAATTGCCAATCACCTGCTGTGGCTCGGTCCGTTCCTTGCCGACGTGGGGGCGCAAACACCATTCTTTTACATCTTCCGCGAGCGCGAGATTATCTACGATTTGTGGGAAGCGGCGACCGGTCAGCGAATGGTCAACAACAACTACTTCCGTATTGGCGGCGTTGCGGTCGACTTGCCTTACGGTTGGCTCGATAAGTGCCTGGATTTCTGCGACTATTTCTATCCTAAGGTCGATGAATACGAGCGCCTGATCACGAATAACCCCATTTTCCGCCGGCGCGTGGAAGGCGTCGGGACAATCTCGCGCGAGGAAGCAATCAACTGGGGACTTTCGGGTCCGATGTTGCGCGGGTCGGGTGTGCAGTGGGACCTGCGCAAAGTGGACCACTACGAGTGCTACGACGATTTCGACTGGGACGTGCAGTGGGAAACAACCGGCGATTGTTTCGCGCGCTATCTAGTGCGCGTCCGCGAGATGCGCGAGTCCGTAAAAATTCTTCGCCAAGCATGTAAGCAAATCCCTGGCGGACCTTACGAGAACCTTGAAGCCCGTCGCGAGGTAGAAGGGCGCAAGTCCCCGTGGAATGACTTCGAGTACCAGTACATCGCCAAGAAGGTGCCGCCGACGTTCAAGATTCCAGCGGGCGAGCACTACGTGCGATTGGAATCTGGCAAGGGCGAGTTGGGCATTTTTATCATCGGCAACAACAACGTTTTCCCTTGGCGTTGGAAGATCCGCGCTCCGGACTTCAACAACCTGCAAATCTTGCCACACCTGCTACGCGGCGTGAAGCTGGCTGATATCATGCCAATTCTTGGCAGTATCGATGTCATCATGGGCTCGGTGGATCGATAGAAAAATGCAATCGCACCACCCATATTCGCAGCTTGGTCAACGTAACCGCATTCTTCAGAAAATCGACAGGATTTCGGGCACCTCGATTAATTCGCTCAAGACCGAAGGTCGACAAAGCAGTAAGGGCATTTCAACTACCGATACGCCGCAATCCAGCATTTTTCGAGGTGCCCACAATTTTTCGGATGGATCGCTCGTGTCGTTGGCTAAGCAGATGCGTTCATCCCGGTAAAAACCCCGCGAACTTTCCTATAGGGCAAATGCATACTTGGAACCTAAGCTCGATTTTCGCAATCCGCGAGACTCGAGATGGACTTGTTGGGAACGGAGAGCTAAGCTTAAGCACTCCAGATAGCTGAAACCCTAATTCGGTCGCGGCACAAAAGTTTGTATGCATTTGCCCTAAACTCACCCATTAAATTGAAAATGCCGCACTACCTTCACCATTTGAAACGCGCTAAAACAGAGGCTTAGCAAGGCCTTGCGGATGGTGTGCGAGCAGAGGAGACGACATCGATGGTAAAGGCGATCGCCTTTCTGCTGGGGCTCGCGCTCGGACTAGCGGTAAGTTTTTACCAATCCCGCCGCCGCGATCGGCAGTTGCAGCAAGTCTTGGACGGCTGGCCTCAGGGCAGCACTGATGGCCGCACCGTCTCCCTTCTGCCGAGGTTGCGGCGCGACCTCGCCCGCAGCCACCACCACCACCACGTCTTAGAAAAGGCGATCGCTACCTGGCACCAAGCCGTTGACGGCGCACCGGTTGGGTACCTGCAAGTTGATGAAGACAACCAATTGCACTGGTGCAACCAACAAGCACGACACCTGCTGCAGATCGAGCGTTGGCAACCCGGTCAAGTACGGTTGTTATTGGAAGTGGTGAGGTCTTACGAACTCGATCGCCTGATTGAAAAAACGCGTCACACCCAACAGCTGCAAACCTGCGAGTGGCAGTTTCGCAATACCGATACAAACGTCCAGCATTGGCAATCTGCAGCCCGCGCTAGCGGAAGCGACCGCACCCTCGCGCTCAGAGCCACCGCTAGCGCCCTTCCAGCCGGCGCTGTTGGCGTTTTTCTGGAAAACCAACAGCCGCTTGTGGAGTTAAGACGATCGCGCGAGCGCGCCTTTGCCGACCTCACCCACGAATTGCGTACACCTCTGACGTCGATTCGGCTCGTAGCCGAAACGCTTCAAGGTCGGCTACGGCCGCCCGAAAAAACATGGGTTGAGCAATTGCTTCTAGAAGCCAATCGCTTGATTCACCTCGTGGAAGATTGGTTGGAAGTGACGCAGCTCGACCGCCAGCTCGACCGCCAGCTCCAACTCGAAACCGTTGTCCTGCAGGATTTAGTTTGTTCGGCTTGGGAGACCCTCGCACCGCTTGCTTGTCAGAAATCGCTGCAGCTCGTTTACGAGGAGTCGCAGCCGCTAACCTTACAAGCCGATCGCGCGCGCTTGCTACAAGTGTTTTTGAATCTGTTCGATAACGCCATCAAGTTCAGCCCCTATGCCGAAACGGTGCGCGTGCACGCGCAGCTCGCAGATAGCACCTCTGAAGCAAGCAACGAGCAGCTGATTGTAGACACAATCGACGCCGGCACGGGCTTCTCCGAATCGGACTTGAAACATGCTTGCGAACGTCGATATCGCGGGACAAACGCCCCGATACCGACAGCTATTTCTGCTTCTGATAGTCTGGCATCGGCGCGACCGGGCAGCGGACTCGGTCTGGCGATCGCGCAACAGATCGTCCGCGCCCATGGGGGGACAATTCGCGTGCAGAACCATCCCGAGACTGGGGGCGGTTGGTTGCGTCTGGAGCTTCCGCAAGTAACACTACTCCCCCGCCTGCCCTGAACGACCCTCCGGACCTACATCAGGGATTCCAAACTAACGTATCCCCGCGCTTCTGCAGCTAGCTGACGCGATTGCTTCAATGCTGCCACTATGCAACTGCAACGCCTGAGCATTGCCCCCGGCCAACTGGTTGCCGGCAAGATCCGCCTTACTTCCGAACAGCAGCATTACCTGCAGCGCGTTCTGCGCTTGCAGCCCGGAGCTCGTTTCATCGCACTCGACGGGTGCGGTTCCTCCTGGCTGAGCGAACTCAGCGAACCGTCTGCTGCGCGCGTCATCAGTCCTGTTGACGTCTGTAGCGAATTGGCGGCCGACATCACCTTGTTGGTCGCTCTCCCCAAAGGTAATGGCTTCGAAGAAACCATCCGCTGCTGCACCGAATTGGGCGCTGCCGCTTTCGTGCCCGTGTTAAGCGAACGCGCCCTACTTCGTCCGAGTGCGAACAGAGTTGCCCGTTGGCGGCGCATTGCCGCCGAAGCCGCCGAACAGTCCGAACGCGCTCTGATTCCCACGATCGCCGAGCCGCTGTCCTTCCCCGATGCGATCGCCCGATTTGCCACCGGGGCGCGTTATCTCTGCGTCGCCCGCCGCGACGCGCCCCACGCGATCGCTGCCATCACGCCCGGATCGCTGGTCATTGCCACCGGTCCGGAAGGCGGCTGGACCCCGACCGAAGTCGATATAGCGATCGCTGGCGGCTACCAGCCCGTTACCCTCGGACCCCGCATTTTGCGTGCTGTTACTGCCCCGATCGCCGTCATTGCCGCGATCGCTGCCCGGATCGAAGCCGGGCAGGAAAATCTTTAATACCTAGGGCATTGCGAGTCGGTCCCCGGCATTTCATCTGCCACCATCTGATACCAACTCTAGGAAGTGCTGCGACAGATGGCGGATCGGGATCGGTTACTCCTCGAGATTGTTTACCTCATCTGTCGTAGACCTTATACAAATTGGTATGACATCTGCAGTCGAGTGAACCCGAGGTCGAATCTGTTTTTTGGACATCGCAGCCGCCCTAAAGCACCTGGGCTACTCCGCTCTCGAGCGCTTTTAGACGATTGCCGCTTCCCACCACCACAACGATCCGTGGCCTCAGTAATTATCGCCCCGCTGGCAGGAAGCAAACGGCCGTTTTGACGAAGCAGTCGCCACCTATCGGAATTTTCGCCAGCTACGACCCATCTCAAACTTATCGCCCAAGTCCGCCGGGGACTGACTCGCGCCAAATCCACGCTGGCTGCTGACCGAAAACTCGAGGGCGATCGCTTCCGCGCAGCTGCTGGCCAATGCCCCTATCAATAACGAGACGGGAATATTCATGCTTGAGGCGATCGCGCCTTCCGAGCGGCAGCAAGCCGTCCGAACCCTCTTTCAGGTCGCGGGGCTGGAGGCTTACAACGCCAACCTCCGCCAGCCCGGGCGCAGATGGTAGCCAAAACAGGTCGGTCCCCTCGGCGGCCTGCGCGAGATCGCAACCGAACTATAAGATCTTGGCGTCCATTGCTCTCGGTCCCCCTCAACGCGATCGCTATACTCAATGTCTGCGCCGCGCGCTAACTGAGCCAACAAGTGAAAAGGGTCACCGCCAACTGCCTGGACGCCTTAGGTAAAGAGAAGACTATGTCCCTGACCTTAAGTGAAATCGGCTAGCTCCCGTTCTAACGGCTTCCGAAGTTCTGGGGCGATCTGGTTTGCAGCCCTCGCAAATCTCCAGAAGAGGCCGACCGCATGTGGACTAGTGTCGATTTAGACCAAATCCTCGACTCGCGCTTGCCTGGGCGTGGGTACATCTAACGCTTCAGCGATCGCTGTTACCAATTTCAGCAAACAATCTTGTTATCAGCCAACAAATGCCCCAGCGGTTGGACGACAGGTCAAAGCTTGCAACAGTTGTAACTCTACCTAAAGGAAGACCTTAGTAGAGCTCCCATACTCGATGAAATTAATACCTTTGGCGAATCAGCCATGGATGATACGTTGTTGCTGTGCCGGGTGAAATCCTACGTCGAATTTCGCCAACTGCAGCCATCGCTCTGGGACGAATCCATGCAGGCATACAGCGGATTCAGCCTTCATCCGTCTCCGCGATTTACTCGTTAGCTAACGGTTTCGAGCCTCGCCCGACGCACTTATGACAGGACCAAAGTAGTGGGCGCGCCCGCGCGTCGAATACCAGATTGGAACATCACGGGCTGCGCCCCCCTGCAGTTCGTAGATTGGGTTTTGAAAAGCCCTATCTCAAAAAGAGCGGATACAGAACAGATACACAACAGCGTTCGAAACGGAAATCTAACAACGGTGAAACTGACTTAGGAAACAGCGTCTTCCGCCTCTAAAATCGCCTTGGCTTCCTGCAAGCGCTGCAGGTGGTCGGGTCCGACCTCGGGATAGGCCAAATTCAAGCTGTCCAGCTTTTCATGGATGAAGTACCCAACGGCTAGCCGCGCAAACCACTTGCGATCGGCGGGGATGACGTGCCAAGGAGCCCATTTTGTGCTGGTGTGGGTAAGCGCGTCCTCGTATGCCTCCATATATTCGCCCCAATGCTCGCGCTCCCGAGCGTCGCTGACGGAAAATTTCCAGTTCTTCTCCGGGCGATCGATGCGCTCCAGAAACCGCTCCCGCTGCTCCTCTTTCGAAACATTTAAGAAAAATTTAAGAACGTGGATGCCACTATTGACCAAGTATTTTTCGAAGTTGTTGATCTCTTCAAAACGCTGTTTCCAGATGTGCTTGCCCTTCACCGCAGGCGGCAGCTGTTGACTATCCAATAGCTCGGGATGGACCCGAACGACCAACACCTCCTCGTAGTATGAGCGGTTGAAGATCCCGATTCGTCCTCGCTCTGGCAGCGCCTTGAACGAACGCCAAAGATAATCGTGATCGAGTTCTTCCGCTGAAGGCTGCTTGAAGCTAAATACCTGACACCCTTGAGGATTGATGCCCGACATGACATGTTTGATGGTGCTGTCTTTGCCCGCAGCATCCATGGCTTGGAAAATAATCAGTAAGGCATGGATGTTCTGGGCGTAAAGCATGTCTTGAAACTCGGCCAGCCTCCCGACGCCTGTTGCCAAAACTTCTCGAGCTGTGTCTTTCTGAAGCTTGCCAGTATAGCGCGTGTCGTATTCTTTTAGTCGCACCTTGCTACCAGGGACAACAAGCATCTTTTCTGGAGCAAGAGCATCAATGAGCGAGTCTTTGTCTTTCATGTTTCCCCTCGATTCACTTGGCTGTTTCTGCTGCAGGGAGCATTTCTGCAATCAAACTCAGTAATTAAATTATTATCTCATTTAAAAATAATGGTTGTGTTGACTCGAGCGACTCAGCTGAGCGACTGCAGCCCGCAAGCCACAGACCGCTGTAGTTTTCCTGCACTCCACCTCGCCATTGACTTGGAGAGTCGGGCCGCGCGGTGGCAATTGCGCAGACGTCCCGGCGATCGCGTCGAGAACCGGATAGCTTTCGGTTACGCTGGTAGCGACGAACTGACTACCGAAGCGATCGCCCTGCCGAGATGACTGACGTGCCGCGCTCCAAACCGCAACCAGAATCGAAAGCATCACAAGAACCAAAAAAAGACTCCACCCTCGCCGAAATTCGAACCACTCGCGTCGAGAAAATCGCGCAACTCCAAGCTGCCGGACTGAACCCCTTTGCCTACAAATGGGACGTCACGCACCATGCGGCCGAGTTGCAGGAAAAATATGCCGACCTCGGCAGCGGCAAAGAATGCGACGATACGGTTGCGATCGCGGGACGGATCTTGACCCGGCGCGTCTTTGGCAAATTGGCATTTTTCGTGTTGCAAGATGAAACGGGGACGATCCAGCTTTACCTCGATAAAAAGCGCATCGGCGCATCGATGGCGGCTTTACCCAACGCCTTTAATCTGCTGAAGAACCTGACTGATGCGGGCGATTTCCTTGGCGTAAAAGGTACCCTCAAGCGGACGGACAAAGGCGAGCTGTCGATTGCCGTTAGCGAGTTTGAAATTCTCACCAAGTCCCTACTACCGCTGCCGGATAAGTGGCACGGACTCACCGACACCGAAAAACGTTACCGCCAGCGTTACGTTGATTTGATCGTCAATCCAGAGGTCCGCGCGACCTTCCGGCGGCGCGCGCAAATCATTGCCAAATTGCGACGCTTTCTCGAAGATCGCGGCTTCCTGGAAATCGAAACGCCCGTACTCCAACCCGAAGCTGGTGGGGCTGACGCGCGGCCGTTCGTGACTTATCACAATACCTTGGACATGCCGCTTTACCTGCGGATTGCTACCGAGCTGCACCTCAAGCGCTTGATAGTCGGCGGTTTCGAGCGCGTATTCGAGATCGGGCGTATCTTTCGCAACGAAGGCGTGTCCACGCGTCACAATCCGGAGTTCACTTCGGTTGAGCTTTACCAAGCTTATGCCGACTATCACGACATGATGGCGCTCACAGAAGAGGCGATCGCGGCCATCGCCTCGGATGTCCTCGGCACGCTCGAGATCGAGTACCAAGGTCAAACGATCGATTTGACACCCCCCTGGCGGCGCGCGACCATGCACGATCTCGTTCGCGAACAAACCGGCGTTGATTTCGCGCAGTTCGAGTCCTTCGCCGAGGCTAAGGCAGCGGCAGTGGCAGCTGGAGTCAGGGTCCCGGACAACTGCTCCACGCTCGGGAAACTTCTCAATGAAGCCTTCGAACAATTGGTTGAATCAACCTTGATTCAACCGACCTTTGCGATTGATTTCCCGATCGAAATCTCGCCTCTGGCTAAACCCCACCGATCGCGTCCCGGTTTGGTCGAACGCTTCGAACTTTATGTTGTCGGCCGAGAACACGCGAACAGCTTCTCCGAGCTGACGGATCCCCTCGACCAACGCGATCGCCTGGAAGAACAGGCACGCCGCAAAGCTGCCGGCGACTTGGAAGCTCAGGGCGTCGATGAAGACTTTCTAACCGCGCTGGAATTCGGCATGCCGCCGACTGGCGGCCTCGGTATCGGAATCGATCGCCTGGTCATGCTCTTAACTGACGCGCCCAGCATCCGCGACGTCATTGCATTCCCACTTTTGAAGTCGCAAAGTTCAGCTGCGGAGAAGTTCGGGGACTAGTAGGGCTAGGGAACGCGAAAGGGTGAAATCGCCTGAAATCGCAGCTCCGGCAAGGAGCGCGCGGGAGCGCAACGGCAAGCAAACTTCCTATGCCAAGGCTGCGTGCCCCAGTGCCAACGCGATCGCCACCAGCGCTCCGACAGTCGTGTTGATGATGTTAACGACCTCGTTGGTCATCCAGGTGACTTTCGCCTGAATTGTTGCTCCGATCGCGCTTTCTACCGTCGTCGCGACAAATGCAGCGATCGCGCACCACAATACGCCCCAGAGGTCAATGGCACCCACACCCCAGCTCACGCCGGCGATCGCCAGGGACCCGACGATACCGGCCAGGGTTCCTTCCAAACTGACTGCACCTTCGGTTCCTGGCGGGACCGGCTTGAGCGTTGTCACCAGAAACGTACGCCGCCCGTATGCTTTGCCGATTTCGCTCGCCACCGTATCTGATAGCTTCGTACTAAAACTGGCCGCATAACCCAAGATCAACAGCGACGCGATCGCGCGATCGCCGTGCAACCCATCCACCAGACCGACCCCGACCGCGCAGAGTGCGCCCGTCAGTGCCGAGCCCCAAACGTTCTCAGGACCGCGCGCGCCCGACCGTCCTTCGGCGATACCGGCAGCTTCCTTGCGGGCCATCCCCACGCGGGTAACGGCCGACCCAAGGATAAAATAAGCTGCCAAGATCGCGTAACCCGACGAGCCAAGGGTGCCCCAAACCAATACACCCAAAATCCACGCATGGACAATGCCGGCAAGCGTCAGGAGCTGCTTGGGCAGCACCCGGACGATCGCCAGCAACCCGGCGTTGAGCGCGATCGCGATCGCCCACGGATTTTGTGCAAGGGCTGTCAAACCGTTCATTTCTAGCTCCTGCTATGCGAGCGCGGTCTGCGAGCTGGACTGACTCCGGACTCACTCTTCCGGCGGCATTGTCACAGTCAGACTACCATCAGGAGCGACTTCGACGGACCCGCCCAGTTGGCGAATGCGATCGGCAGCATACCGCTGTACGTTTAAATCGGTGGTGTTTTGGAGGACGATACGCCACGAACTAGCCTGAACCCAGCGACTATCGGGGTTTGATGCCAGGAAGCGGGCAAGTTGCGCAGCTCTCTTCGAGCGTCGTTCGGACATGGGATTGTCCTGTTGGCTTGCCCAAGCGGATGCCTGTTCGAAGGATCGCTGGGCTGCATCGGTATCGCCTAAAAGCAGCAGCTCGTCGATAGCCTTAAAACGCCAAACCAGATCGGAGAGCGGCAGTTCTGGCTGCAAGTGTTTCAACCCTTGTTGATATATTGCCACCGATTTGTCTGGCTGGCCCGCGTACAGCGAATTGACGATGCCGAGGCTTATATAGGCACTGATGAAGCGCGGGTCGTTGGCGATAGTCGCTAGGAAATAATCGTCGGCGAGTTCGAAACCCATCTGTTGGCGCTCGCCTGAGCTACCAAAGTACTGCAGGAACTGCAAATAAACCCAGTCGGCTACGAGGTTGCGCAAACCAAGGTTAGAGGTTTGGGAAAGCAGATTGAGGCGTAATGACGTTGCTGCTTCCCGAGACTCGAGACGCTGCGTGTAGAACGCAGCGTCAGAGTTACTTGCTTTCAGGCGGAGGAATTGCAGTCCTACGACCCCAAGACAGCACAAGGCGATGGCGATCGCGGCAATTCGTCTGGACACGAACTATTTTCCTACTCCACTCTATTTTCAAGATAACAAACCCCGCACCTAGAGCAGCAGAAAGGCAAGTTGCAAAAAGTGCGGGGAGTTGCTAGAAAATACGAGATAGTTGCCCAAGAACAGTTATAGCTGCGGACAAGTAAACACTAGCAAGCGTTGTCTTCAATTGTAGACTCAGTACCATCTTGGAGTACTCGGCCACACCAATTGCCTAGAGTAGAGCTGCTGGTGGCGCCACTTGGGGCTGCTTGAGCAAAAGTTTCAGCGGCAGTAGTGCCGGGTAAAATCTCGTAAGTCCAGTTATTGGTTACGGCGTCGTTGGTGCCGACTGCTTGTCCCCCAGCACCATTGGAGAATATGACCTCACTATCGAGCTCATCGAAGTTAGCAGCGAAGGAGGGATTGTCCAAGCGGTAGGCTTGCTGAGCGCGATTGATTACACCCAAATTGGCTTGCGCTTCGGAAGCTCGAGCCTTGTCAGCTTGGTTTAGGAAGTTGGGCAGAGCGATCGCGGACAGGATGGCGATGATGATGATTACAACTAGCAGTTCGATCAGAGTAAAGCCTTTGTTGCTGGACTTGCGAGCCAGCAGCTGGAGAAGCTTGGCTTGGAATTGAGCTTTCATGGAGTGTTTCTCCGAGAATTTAGCGAGGTGGTTACCTGAGGTTTAGTGGTCCCTCGCACCTAACGTACCCAGCCCTCTCAAGCAAGCGATCGTCTAATGGAAAAAACGATTTTCTATGAGTAACCTTGTGGAGCAGAAAGCCAGCTCTTGCAGGACTGACAGTCCGATTTGCGCGGTTTTGACGCGATCTAGCAGCTGTTCTCAGCGAGATAGCGACCTTCACCCTTCAGAGAAAAAAAGTTCTAGGACGTGTAGGCGCGGGTGCAGGAAAACCCCGGCGGCGTCCAACACAACCCAACGCGCTCGATATTTCAATTGCGGCAGGCGTAAAACTGAGCGTAACGGCGAGCAGGATCGGTTGCGACTGGCACGGCTCCGCCAAGCCAACGGCGCAGGCCGTATTCCCGACGTAGGCTGAGCGAGAAGGCCTCGGCATCGACGGAGGCTCGTCGGCATTGAAGGAATCTGAATAGCTTTCAGATATCGATCTACGCCCGCAGAAAAAAAGAGCGGGGTTGCAACGGGTTGGCGGGCGATCGCGCCCTCTAATCCAGGCGATCGCACCAGCCAGTTCTTCACCGCGCAAGTCAGCGACGATCGTGCACCGATGCCCGCTTCAAACGTTTCATTCGCCGTTGTCGGAACCCAAGCGCTATTTTCCGGTCAAACCGTGCTGCGACTTGCAATTTTTCGTTGATGCCGGCGGTGCGTTAGCCCTGACGGCGGTAAGGGCAAGCGAGCTGCATGCGAGCGATCCGTACTGACCTCCAATCTGTCGTGCCCGCGAAGCATTCTGGTTATCTAAACGCCCTTCTGAAGTTCAAATCAGGTTCCTTAAAACACATGACTATCTCGCCGACTCGCCCCCGGACCACCGCCCGCCGCAATGCCGCTGCTCCAAATGCGGCCTACCGCCAACTGACCGGCGATTTGAAGCGCGTTCGCGCTCGCGTGGAGACCCTGGAGCAAAAAAACCGCCAGCTGCAGCAGCAGAACCGCCTATTGCAGGAATATTTAGGGCGCTTCGTACAGGCGTCGCAATACTTACAGCAAGCCAGTGCAGAAGTTCGGTCGGTCGGCAGCGATCGCGCCGGGCGGCAGCCGGATTTGCCGCCGTTTGCAATTGCGCCGACCCATGCAGAGATTCGCGCGACCCGTCGTCCGTCTCGCAATCGCAACGTGGAGGGCACCAGCGTCTGGGTAGTGGTGATTTTAATGGTGGCGATCGTCGCGTCGTTTACGGGGTTGGGCTACGCAATTGTCAGACCCCTTATGCCGCCGCAGCGATGATTGTATCGGTCGGACGCCAGGTTGCGAGCGCGCTCTGTCCAGTTACGGTCGCTGGCTCTGCCTGGAGTGGAACCCGCCACCGAGCGATCGCTTCAAGTAGATAGTGATGTCTTGCCGCAGCAAGATATGATCGAGATCTCTGTATTCGAGTGACTCGAATAAACAAGGGTCCAGCTCCAGCGCATCAGAGATACCAGCAAACATTTAAAGCTGATGAACTAGTACGACGACTAGCCATGAATCTTCCTCTCGCGTGTAGGTTCGCCGCGCTTGCGGTGGCAACGATCTCGGCATTTGCAACTGCGGGCGGCGCACGCGCGCAAGCGACCTTCGGACAGCAAGAAGTAGAACAGACCGATTTCGTTGCGATCGCGTCGCCCTATGGTAACGGTCAGCACCAGTTGCTAATTCTGGAGCAGACCAACAACGAACGCCCTTGCTGGAGCGAGAGCGAGAGCGCTGCTGGGGGCGGGCCGGTCCGTGTCGAACCACTGCTATTGGATTTCGACTTCAGCGGAATTTGCGCCCGCAGCACCGATGGCAACGGTTACTCGCTTCGGATGAGCGGCCAGGACTTGGGGCTGGATTATATTCTGCGTATCGTGCAGTATAACGGCGAGCTGGTGTTGGTTGGAACGCCGCGCGTCGATCCAAATGCCCCGGACATTGTTGTCGGGCGCACGTACGCCAACGGCAGAGACTATTTCAAGATTTTCCTGGAGCCTGGCTGGCGTTTTGCCAAGCGCACCTATGGCGATCGCGTACTCGGTCACATTTACTTAGCAACCGATGCGTCGCTGGGCAGCACCGTTCTAAGTGGCAACGGGGACGGCGGAGCAGTCCAGCCTAGCGTGCAGATTCCCGTCGCACAACCGGAAACCTTTGAACCTGCTGTCGCGGAACCTGCCGTCGCTCAACCGCAAAATGTTTTGCCGCCTGTGCCGCCTGTGCCGCAAAACGGTTTGCCGCCCGTGCCACCTGCACCGCCGGCAGATTTCTAAATCGAGCTTTCGCCCATTGAGCCCGCGTTAGGCATCGCTTCAAGGCTTTAAACCCTTCCTCTGCTCGTGTTACGGACTTGGCGGGAAAGGTCGATGTTGACGGTCTGCTCCCACTCGCGGAAGAGTCTTGGCGATCGCTTTCGATGTCATTCCTCGAGAGGGTTGTTGCCGACAGCAACAAGCAGCGTTTCACTGTTGAAGACTTTCGCGCCAGAATTCTCCCCAACCCTAGGAATGCCGTCCCCGTCGATCTGGATCTTGCGCCCCGCCAACCACCAAACGAGTTGTTTCACCCCACGGAAACGCGGTTCCTGGCTTCGATTCGGGCGGAAGGATTGTCTAGCAGGAGCCGACCACACGTTCTCCTTTCCCAGGACGCAATTCCGCCGCTACGTTCGGCTAACGACATGGAAAGCCAGTGGTGCAAAGCGTTACCGCCGGACAATTGCACGCAGATAGCTACCGTTTCAATTTGCCCGGGAATGGTGTTAGGCTGACCGATCGTGTCCAAATTGCCTATATGGGGTCCCCAACTGACGACAAATCGAACGGACGCTAGACTGAACTCTAAGCCTAGTGCGCGAGCATAAAAACGACGCTCCAATTGCTCCTCTAGCCTCGATACCCACTCATGTCGAATCCCTCCGAGCCTAAGATTTGGGTGAACGAACAGTACGACCCCGGCGGGTTGTTGTATGCCTGTATTGCTAGCTGCAACGAAACTCGCGCGCGCGACTGCCACGAGTCGTTTCTCAAAAACCTCACCGAAGAGCAAAAATCTGACGGCTGGACGGCATGCTTGCGCACGGTCAACTCCTGGGATGAGGTTCCCGCAAGTGCCCTCAAAATTAGCTGAGCCTGGCAGGATGCGATCGAATCGTCCCTACTTTTCCAGTCGCACTACGTACCACTGCAGGTATTCGCCGGGACCTGGATCGAACTCGCAAGACGTCGACAGGAGGTGATGAGCTTGTTCGGAAACGGTTGCAAATTTCTGAAGATCGCGCGGCAAATCGTCCTGGCGATCGCTTAGGATGCCGGTCAGTTTCTCTAACAATTCGGCCGCGCTGAGAAATTGCTCGGGTTGTCCGGTTTCGAGCACGACATAGCCGTCCTCTTGATACATAATGGGGTCTGGCATGGCGTTCGGTCCCGCTCGGAACGCCCATCAGTCTAGCATTGCTGCTGCTGTTGCTCCGCCACAAATGCCTCAGCCACGGCCCTTACTAAGGTCCTCCAAAAGTATCAATACGAGAATCGGTGCGGAAGACAGTAGACTCAATGCCGGCTCGATTCCATTTCGCGCACGCACACTTCTACGACCAAACTCATGAGCAATACTCGCCGCGAGCGCGATTCGATGGGCGATCGCGAATTGCCAGCAGATGTTTACTACGGCATCCAAACGCTCCGCGCAAGGGAAAACTTTCCGATTAGCGGTCTCAGACCGCTGCCAATATACGTCGATGCATTTCTGTTGCTCAAAAAAGCGACTGCGATTGCCAATGGCGACCTCGGTTGCATTCCTCCCGAAGTCAGCGCAGCGATCGCCCGGGCAGCAGACGACATCCTTAGCGGTCAACTCCGAGATCAGTTTGTTGTTGATGTTTATCAAGCTGGGGCGGGCACGTCTCACCACATGAACGTCAACGAAGTGCTAGCCAACCGCGCCCTGGAGATTCTCGGTGCGGAGAAAGGTGATTACAAACGCGTTAGTCCCAACGACAGTGTCAACTACGGTCAGTCCACCAACGACACGGTGCCCACGGCCATTCGCATCGGCAGCTTGTTGGCTCTGGAGCATTCCCTCTATCCGGGATTGCACGACGCGATCGCCGCCCTAGATGAAAAATCCCTCGCCTTCCGCAACCTGGTGCGCTCCGGTCGCACGCACTTGCAAGATGCCGTCCCCGTGCGCCTCGGCGAAACCTTCCACGCGTGGAGCCAGATCCTCCGCGACCACCGCACGCGCATCGAGCAAGCGGCAACGGACTTGCAGCAGCTCGGCATCGGCGGCAGCGCCACCGGCACGGGATTGAATACTCACCCGCAGTATCGCGATCGCGTCGTAGCGCTGCTAAGCGAATTCCTCGGGCAACCGCTGCAAAGCGCACCGAATCTGATGGCTGCGATGCAAAGCATGGCACCGTTCGTGCGCGTGTCCGGGTCGCTCCGCAACCTCGCGCAGGACTTAGCAAAGATTTCCCACGACCTGCGGCTGTTGGATTCGGGACCGAAAACTGGCTTCAAGGAAATTCAACTGCCGCCCGTGCAGCCGGGCTCGTCGATCATGCCGGGTAAATACAACCCGGTCATTGCCGAGATGATGACGATGGTGTGCTTCCAGGTTATGGGCTTTGACAGTGCGATCGCCCTGGCTGCCCAAGCCGGTCAGCTCGAACTCAACATCACGATGCCGCTGATCGCCTACAACCTCATTCACAGCATCGAAATCCTCGGCAGTGCTCTATCGGTGCTTGCCGAGAAATGCCTGCGCGGCATCGAAGCCCGACGCGATCGCTGCCGCGACTATGCCGAAGCTAGTCTGGCACTTGTAACGGCGCTGAATCCCCACATCGGCTATCTCAACGCTGCTGACGTGGCTAAAGAGTCGCTGGCAACGGGCAAATCGATCCGCGCGATCGTGCTGGAGCGCAATTTGATGAGCGCCGAAGCGTTAGCCCAAGTGTTGGATCTCGAAGCGATGAGCGCACCCCACGGATTGCCAAACTAGGACCTCAAACTGGCGAACGTGCATCGCGCGCGGGCGATCGCCGGTTGGCTACCAGCAAGTGCATGCCGACCTCAACCAGCCCGTTACCCGCAACCCAAACTGCGCAGCGGGGGTTAAGACCCGGTCTTGGCGGCCGGTCGGAAGAGATGTGCGTGTTGTGGATGATACAGGTGCGATCGCGCGGCGGTGAGTCCATTCAATGCAGGGCTGATGAGGTATAGCGTCGTGCGAATAAACTGCTCTAACTGACTAACCGCAGCCATATGTGCTAGCGACGTAACGCGAATTTTCTCGTCCGGCCAGCCGAGACGGTAGCAGATGGCAACGGGAGTATCGGCTGGATAGTGAAGCAGCAGCTGCGCTTGCGCGGTCTCGACGTGCCGCGCTGCCAGATACAATGCCAAACTCGCGCGGTGAGCAGCTAGCGACGACAGTTCCTCAGCTGCCGGTACCGCCGATGCCCGGCCGCTCGGTCGCGTCAAGATAATCGTTTGCACCAGCTCGGGGACGGTCAGTTCCACACCGAGCTTTGCCGCAGCATCCTGAAAGGCGCTGATGCCCGGAATCAACTCGTAGGAGACTCCAGCCTTGGCGAGGGCGCGCGTCTGTTCGTGAACGGCACTATAAAGCGTCAGGTCACCCGAATGAACTCGCGCAACAGACAAGCCCGCGCGCACGCGATCGATCATGAGCGGCACGATCGCCTCCAGCGTCAGACTGCCCGTCCTCACGCGTTCGGCATCGGCACGGGCATCAGCAAAAATCTGCGGCGGCACCAGCGAGTCGGCATAGACGATAACATCAGCACGATCGATCGTGCGTTTGGCTTTCAGCGCGAGCAGCTCCGGGTCGCCCGGTCCGGCTCCCACAAAATAGACGGCTGGCGCGAGCGCTGCAGGTGCAGACATGGTAGATAAGGTAGTACGGAGCGAGTGCAGCTACACGTTAACAGGTCTCCAAGCAACGAGCCCGTTGCCAATCGGCGATCGCCACGCCAGAACCGACTTACCTGGGAATAGATTTGGTGGCGATCGAGCAACCGAGCCGGAGCCCATTCAGGGAGCCCATTCGGAGTTCGGTGTGGTTGTTCCACTCGATTGTTAGGATCGAATCGCCTCAGGCAGCCCACGCATGTGAAATCGTGTCTGCCTGGCGTCTTCGTTGCAGTGCAAACTTATGACCAAAGCCGACTCTCACCGCGATCGCGTGAACGCCCATCGCGCTCCCGCCCACTCGAGCGACCCCGAGGCGATCGCGGCTGATGCAGATTCGCCCCACACCCATGCCCATGCTCACGTCCACGACCCCGAGTCACTGCGCCGCATCGTTAACCGCCTGTCGCGGCTGGAGGGACACATTCGCGGGGTGAAGTCGATGGTTGCCGATAGCCGTCCGTGTCCAGAAGTGCTGATGCAAATTGCTGCTGTTCGCGGCGCACTCGATCGCGTGGCGCGCATGATCCTCGACGAACACCTCAGCGAATGCATCGCCCGGGCTGCTGAGGAAGGCAACATCGAATCGGAAATTGAAGAACTCAAAGCCGCACTCGATCGCTTCTTCCCCTAGTGCTGGGCCAAGCAAACTGCTGAGAAACGGGCGATAATCGGGACGTTTCTTCCCTGAGCTAATACTCCTCCACCATGCACCGCCTGCTCCAGCACGTTCGCATCTCAATCCTTACCCTAACTGCGATCGCTTGCCTGATCGGCGCCCTCTGCTGGGTTAGTCCGGCGATCGCCGCCGCTGCGGGGTCCGGTCCCCAACTCGAGCGCCAAGTCCTAGAAGTCATCCGCGCGCACCCGGAGGCAATTGTCGAGGCATTGCAGGCTTTTCAGGTACGGGAACGCCAGAAAATCGACCGCGTTCGGCAAGCCTTTCTTCAGCAACTGCAGACCGAACCAGCCGCCATCATCGGTGCGTCTCCTGCCACTGACGCAATTGACTCGCGATTGGTTGTCGTGGAGTTCTCGGATTTTCAATGTCCGTTTTGCGCCCGCCTGCACGATACACTCGATGAGTTTCTAGCGCAACACGGCGACGACGTAACCCTGGTTTACAAGCACTATCCCCTCGCGTCCCTTCACCCGCAGGCGATCGCAGCGGCCCGAGCAGCTTGGGCAGCGCAGCAGCAAGGACGGTTCTGGCCGTATCACGATGCTCTTTTCGCGCGGGCAGGCAACCTTGACGCAGATGCCTTCACTGCAATTGCCCGCGACCTCGGCTTGGATCTAGAACGCTTCGAGCGCGATCGGGCTTCAGGGGAAGCTGGAGTGGCGATCGAGCGGGATGTGGAGCTGGGCAACGAGCTGGGCGTGCGCGGAACCCCCTTTTTAGCGATCGGCAGCGAGATTTTTGAAGGTGCCGTCAGCACAGACGAGCTCGAAACGGCCTTGGCTGCCGCGCGCGGTTGAGCGGACCGCTGGCACGAAGGCAAACGAGAGTAGACGCTGTCTGAAGCACCGTACCGACACATTGCGAGATGGGCGATCGCCGTGGGAGCGATTGCTCGAGACCGTCGCGAACTGAACGCAGTAATATGTCGGTGTTTTTGCTCTCAACACTTAATATCGCGCACGGGTGATGGACCAACTTCTCTACTCGCTGGTGGCCGTAGTTCCGATCGCAACCGTATTTTTGTTGTTGATCGTCGCCAGACAGCCGGCCGGTCGCGCGATGCCGCTTGCCTATGCCGTTACGGTTGGCATTTCGCTGTTCGTCTGGCAAGTTCCCTTCTCACAAGTGGCAGCATCAGGCGTTCAAGGACTAGTCGCTGCGGGGGAAATTCTTTACATCGTCTTTGGAGCTATCTTGCTCCTCAACACCTTGCAAGAATCTGGCGCGATCGCCTCCATTCGTCAGAGTTTGCTGGGCGTCTCGCGCGATCGGCGAGTACAGGTCGCGATCGTTGCTTGGCTCTTCGGCAGCTTCATCGAAGGAGCATCGGGGTTCGGTACGCCTGCCGTGATTGCAGTACCGTTGTTAGTTGCGATCGGCTTCCCTGCGATGGCTGCTGTAATTTCCGCGCTCATCATCCAAAGTACGCCTTCTAGCTTTGGTGCGGTTGGAACGCCAATTATCATCGGTGTTGATGCTGGACTGGAGGGCGTGTCGGCAGTCGAACAACAGCTTGCCAACTTAGGGTTGACCCAACCCGAGTATCTAAAGGTTATCGGACAATGGGCGGGAGTCTTTCACGGTATCGTCGGTACGTTTCTGCCGTTAGTTTTGGTTGTCGTCCTGACAACAGGCTTTGGCGCTCGCAAATCAGTTGCCGATGGTCTAGCAGCTTGGAAGTTTGCCTTATTTGCAGGGTTGTCATTCACGATTCCCTATACGCTAACGGCGTGGTTTATAGGTCCGGAGTTTCCTACCTTGATTGGCGGCTTAGTTGGACTGGGGATTGTGGTTCCGGCTGCGCGCAGCGGTTTTTTGGTCCCGGCTCAAACTTGGGACTTTCCCGATCGCGAGCAATGGCCCGAAAGTTGGTCTAGTGCTCGACCCGAAGGCAGAATTAAGCCAGCCAGGACACTGATGCCAGCATACAAAGCCTGGCTTCCCTACGTGCTGCTGGGCTTGATTTTAATGCTGACGCGTTTTGAGTTTCTGCCAATCCGCGGTTGGCTCCAGTCCGCGACCTACACCTGGAGCAATATTTTCGGCACCGAAGTCACGGCGAGAACGCAGCCGTTTTATTTGCCGCCAACGGTGTTCCTGATTGTGGTTGCAATCACTTACTTCGTCCACGACATGCAGCCCAGTGCCATGCATCGAGCCGTATTGCGCGCTTTACCAATGCTGCAAAAAACTGTTTTGGCACTGGGTGCGGCGGTGCTGATGGCTAGAACATTTATCAATTCTGGCGTTAACACTGCCGGGTTGAACAGCATGCCATTAACCTTGGCGAACGGCATGTCGAATATTACCGGACTGACGTGGCCGTTTTTTGCCCCGTTTGTCGGCAACATTGGCTCGTTTGTTGCCGGCAGCGTGACAGTCAGCAACATGATGTTTTCGCTCTTTCAGTTTGGGGTAGCCCTCCAAATTGGCGTGACAACTGCAGCAATCTTGGGCTTGCAATGTATCGGTGCCTCGGCAGGCAATATCATCTGTGTTTCCAATATCGTTGCTGCCGAAGCAACAGTTGGTCTTGCCGGTTGCGAGGGACTGCTGATGCGCAAAGTGTTGCTGCCAACCATCTATTACACGGTCTTTGCAGGCTTGCTGGGCGTGCTATTTCTGCTCGTCTTCTAACGGAGCCAGGACTTACATAGCCGGGATTGACAACTTTACCGTATTGGCTGAGATCTCGTTTCGGGAGACCCTTGCCCCACGAATAATATCTCTACCAGTGCCTCCACTGCCCGGCAAAAATCATCTTCTCCTGCCTTTAACCTGACCCCTCATCTGCCGCGACATCGAGCTGATGATGTACTATCGCGGGATAAAGATCGTGCAAATCAAAGTTTTTTTGCGACAGATAGACTTACTCCCTGCGTTGAACCTGAAGGTTCGACGTCGGGGCACATGGACCCTTTATGGGCGGTGGAGCGGCTCGGGGGCGAGCAGCTCACAATCATACGGATGAACTCAATACAGGAGTATGTCCTAGCCACGCGATCGCCGTGTCAAAGCACTCTGGGGAACGATCGCCTGACTTCGCTGTACTGATACGATCTTACCGATCCCCTTCAGTTCGCGCGCCAACCGCCCCCATTCGCGATGAACACTAGCAAGCAACTAACCCAACCGCAAAACCACGGCAAACGCAATTACTTGCTGTGGGTGGAGCGTGCCCTTGCCACCCTCGCGCTAGCCAACCTTGGGCTGGTGCTATTCGACTTAAGCTACGTACCGTTCCGCAACTTCTACTGGCGCGAGTTTCCACTACTCGTAAACGGGTTCGCCTATTTACCCAAGTCAACGTTTGCTATTAGTCACACGCCCAAAATCGTCACGCTCTACGAATGGACGGTCGAGATGATGCCGCAGCCCTTGCTCGACCTGCCGCTGCTCCCGCCGCTGCTCGATCGAGGTTATGACTACATAAAGGGCATCAACGCCCATCCAGAAACCATCAAGTACTTGCAAACGGTCGACCAGCTCGAAGAGCAATTGCTAGAAACGGGGTTGCTCTCGCCGGAGACTGATGAAATCTTGGCAAGCCTGCAAGCGCAAAGTAGCATTATCATCCGTACCAACCCGTTTGAGCTGGCTGGTAAAACTGGTACCCTCGAAACGATTAAAAGCCGGATGCGCGAGCACGTTGGGACCGCATCGGCAGAGGCCGCCTTCGATACATTCTGGACGGCACGTTATCTCAAAAGCCAGGACTACGAAAAGCAAATTGCTTTCTTTAAGTCGGACATCGCACCGCTCATTCGGACCAACTTCCTGCGGGCAATTGACCCCGATACGGGCGGATTCATCGATCGCTTCGCGCTGCTCGACATTCCATTTGCCATATTCTTCGCGTTTGAGTTTTTCATTCGCACGTACTTCATACACCGCCGTCACACGGGTCTACGCTGGATTGACGGTATGTTGTGGCGTTGGTACGACGTGTTTCTCTTTATTCCAATTTTGCGTTGGCTGCGAGTCATCCCGGTAACAATCCGCTGCAATCAATCCGGCTTGCTCGATCTCGAAGCCGTTCAGCGTCAAACGTCCCAAGGATTCGTTGCGGGTATTGCCGAAGACATCACCGAAGTAGTGGTCGTCCAGACGATCGACCAACTGCAGGGAGGACTCAAGCGCGGTGACTTAGCCCGCATCCTGACCCGCGGCAGCGATCGCGCCTACGTCGATCTAAACGAAACCAACGAGGTCGGTGAACTTGCTAGGCTCTTTGGCGAATTAGCCGTCCATCGGATATTGCCGAAGGTGCGTCCGGATATCGAAGCGCTGATTCGCTACAACGTCGAAAAAACCTTCTATCAATCGCCCGCCTATGAGAGATTAAGGACAATTCCGGCGTTCAACCGTCTCGAACACCAGATTTCCGAAAATCTCGTTCGTCAGCTTTATCAAGTCGCCTACGGGTTACTCGTTGCAGCCATTGAAGAAGACCCGGCTGCTGACGAACTGATCGAGAAGTTGGGTGCGAGCGTTACCGAAGCCGTGTCGTCGGAGATGCAAACCCAGCAAACGCTAGATCGTATCCAAACGCTACTGAACGACCTACTCGAAGAAATCAAGGTCAACTATGTCGAGCAGCTATCGACCCAAAGTGTGGAAGACCTATTAGAACAAACGCGCAAATTGCGTCAAGCTGCTCGCACCTCGAAGCAGGCAGGGAGGGTTGCAGACTCAAGCTAAGGGAAAACCGAAAAAATGGAACAGGAACAAACCGATATACCGGCTGAGCACAAATAGCTCGGACTCAAGCCAAAGCGGGCTTGTGATGTCAAAGTTCTCGTTTGCAACAAGCGTACGAGCCCTGGAATAACCATTTGTAAAGGCAACAGTTGCAGCTATCTAGCAATAGTACGGAAAAACGAACGCGTGTTTTCGGAAAACCTCACTAATGCCCTTGTTCGAGGGGGGGACAACGGCAGCGAAAGCGCAGCGTTACGGGAAGACGACCGCCCCCTTTCGGGAAACCTCACTGCCAAAATCACGAGCCCTTGCGAGTATGAAGTTGTTCGCCACGAGGCACTTAAACCTTACGCGATAGCAACTAAATGGAGGTTCGTACCATGGCACTCGTTCGTTGGAATCCGTACGGTGAATTCGACGCATTGCGACGCCAAATGGACCGCTTGTTTGAAGATGTAACCGAGCATGGCGGTCTCGACACGCGCAATTGGAATCCTGCCGTCGAAATGCAGGACAAAGGCGATAGCATCGTGCTGAAAGTTCAACTACCTGGCTTGGACGGGAAGGATCTCGATATTACCGCCACGCGCGAAGCTGTAACGATCGCTGGCGAATACCGTCGCGAATCCGAAGAGAAGAAGAACGGTCTCTTTCGCAGCGAATTCTTTTACGGAAGCTTCAAGCGCACGGTCGGTATGCCAGTTCCCATCCAGAACAACAACGCGAACGCTGACTTCACCGATGGCGTCTTAACCCTAACCCTGCCGAAGGTTGAAGAAGCCGTAAACCGCACGGTCAAGATCGACCTTGCCGGCGAAACTCCAGGCTTAGCAGCAGCAGAGCGCTAAGTTGTCATTCCCTAAGGCGATCGCCCTCGCTCGGGCTGCTCGGACAGTGACCGCGTGGCATCTCAGCGATTGTGGATGACCTGACGCAAATAGCACGTTTGCACCTACACGGTAAGCCGCGACGAGTCAATTTAGAGTTGATTCCAGTGCGCTTGCCGTGCTTTTTTAGCATTCTTCACTCAATACCAGTTTGGCAACTGGACTCTGTTACAGTCGGACAGCTCGTCGTACTTCAGTATGTATTCCAGAACTTCTAAATGTGCGTTTGTAAAATTAGCCGAAGCATTGCCTTAGAGACTGTTTGAAAAGTCAATTGGCGTGAAATTGGGCACATGCCTCACAAAGAGAGAACGGGAGTTTCGCGACCTCACCAAGGATCGCTCAGGTTAATCCGATACCCGAACTGGTTTTTTTAAATTGGCCTCTTAAATTCAAACAGTAGACCGGAGCGATCGCCTCCAAGGCGTCGAGCTAAAGGGCGATCGCGACTTTCTGCAAGTCTTGCAGGCAGCTTTGATGATAGGCAGTTCTCTAAGATAGGGGGGAATTGAACGTTTGAGACAGTTCTAGCCACGTATACGCCACCTCTCGCTCGGTTGATCGAGCACCTCCAGAAGTTGCCCGGGGTAGGTCCTAAAACCGCTCAACGCTTGGCGCTCTATCTGATCGAACGCCCGGAAAAGGACGTGCTTGCCTTCGCGCAGGCACTCGTGGATGCGAAGCGTCAAGTTGGCTTGTGTCGCATCTGCTTCAACTTGTCCGTTCAGCCGGTTTGCGATATCTGCCGCAACCCCCACCGCGACGATCGCGTCATTTGCGTGATTGCCGACCCCCGCGACGCGATCGCCATCGAAAAAACCCGCGAATATCGAGGGAAGTACCACGTTCTCGGGGGCGTTATCTCGCCGATGGAGGGCGTCGGTCCCGAGCAACTGCATCTGCAAGAACTCGTGCATCGGGCCAGCAAGGACACCGTCGAAGAAATCATCATAGCGATCGGCCCGAGCGTCGAGGGCGACACGACCACGCTGTACGTCGGGCAATTGCTGAAGCCATTCGTGCGCGTCACGCGCATTGCCTTTGGCTTGCCGATGGGCGGCGACTTGGAATACGCCGACGAGGTAACACTGGCGCGAGCATTAGAAGGTCGCCGCGAGCTGGATTACTAGCTGCAGCGTCGAGTTTGCTGCGCCTGCAGTCGCGCGATCGCCTCACCAGCAGGCATCGCCGTTCGCTTGAGGATAACTGCAGCGATAGTCCTGGCAACTCTCTATCCGCATCCAGTAGAGCCAATGACCGCCCGCGCCTTCCCTTGAATTGTCAGTGCCCGTTGCGCCTCCGAGCTGATTGCGTCTGGTGCCACTATCCTCGATACGCGCGATGCCGTGGCATGGAGTTGCGATCGCGTGACTGATGCCGTACGCATTCGCTGGCGGACTTCACCCATTCCATGCCGCTTAAGGTTAAATCTCCCAAGCGATCGCGCCGCACTCCAAACCCGACTCAGCGCCCTCGGCATCTGCTGCAGCCCTTCCATGCTGGCAATTGGCTATCCTATTGCTGCCACTGGTTTGGCGAAGCGGGGAGCATGACTGGATGCTGCGATCGCTCGGACACGAGCGAGCTGCTCGAGCAGATGGCGGTCAGGCAGCGATCGCGCAAACCCGAGTAACAATCGCGTTCGGCTCGGCAGTGGAGTCAACTCCAACACCAGGCAACTTCACCGGGCGCCCGCGCGACACGAGGACGATCGCGCTACCCGAGCTGCCGGTATCGCAAGACTATCAAGATCGTATTGTGGCGATCGACGCCCGCAGTCCTAGCGAGTTCGCTGGAGCAATGTCGTTTAGCGAGCGGCGGACGGTCCGCCTGCCTGGAGCGCTTCCCCTGCACTTCCGCGAATGACTCAAAGCGCAACGCATCTTGCGGGAACGCACGCGATCGCCCGACGAGATGGGCGTAGATCGAGAAACATCCTTCCTTGCTTATTAAAAGGGCAGCTTGCGCTCGACGTGGTTCGTTTCGGTTTTGCAGCAGTTGGGATACGCTCACGCGCAAAACTAAGTCAATTCGATGTGGGAGGGTCGGCCGGTAACCCGCCAGAATACTTGATGGGTTGAGGGTGCGATCGCCTCGCGAGAGTTGCCATCGTTAGAGTAAAGGTCAGTGCCGCGAACGATGCTGCCGATACCGACCTGGGAGCGCCCCGATGACTTCTGGAACCAGTATCCTAACCGAGCCCATTGCCACCGTAACGCGATCGCGCCTGGCCCTACCCTTGGGCGATCCGGCAGGTATCGGACCGGAAGTCGTCCTCAAAACACTCGCCGACCCGGCCGCGACCGCTCTCGGCGAGCTGACTGTCATTGGCAGCCGCAAGGTTCTCATCGCCGCCTATCAACAGCTGCGCGATCGCGGCCTAACCGCAATCGCCGACCCGAATGACATCGACATCATCGACGTGCCCGTGACAGGCGAGTTCGCCCCCGGCGAAGGCAACGCTGCTAGCGGAGCGGCAAGTTTCACTTGGCTGCAAGCCGCGATCGCTGCAACGCTGGCCGGCCGCTGCGACGGAGTTGTCACTGCCCCGATTGCGAAGTCCCTGTGGGCAGCAGCCGGACGCGTTTATCCAGGTCAAACAGAGGTGCTGGCCGAAGCAGCTGGTGTTGAAAAGTTCGGGATGTTGTTTGCCGGGCGATCGCCGCACTCGGGTTGGATGTTGCGGACCCTTCTAGCCACAACGCACATCCCGCTGCGCCGCGTCCCGGATGTTTTGACCCCCGAACTGCTGGCGTGGAAGCTGGATTTGCTCGTGACTTGCCTGCACCAAGACTTTGCCATCGATCGCCCGACAATCGCGGTATCCGGCTTGAATCCTCATAGCGGCGAAGGCGGTCAGCTCGGCACCGAGGAACGCGATTGGTTGATTCCGCTGCTAGAGCGGGAGCGACGCGATCGCCCTCACGTGCAGCTCATCGGCCCCGTCCCACCGGACACGCTTTGGATGCAGCCCGCACAAGCTTGGTATGGAACCCTAGGATCTGGGGCGCGATCGCGGGCTGCCGACGCCTACCTGGCGCTCTACCACGACCAAGGTTTGATCCCGGTCAAGCTGCTGGCATTCGATTGCGCTGCCAATATCACCATCGGCTTGCCCTTCGTACGGACCTCACCCGATCATGGCACGGCTTTCGACATTGCCGGTCGCGGTATCGCCGACCCCACGAGCTTCAAAGCTGCTGTTCGCATCGCGACGGAACTCGTGAACCAGCGCCGCCAGACCGCAGACGCGCTAGCGCTTTAGCCTCTAGAGGCGATCGCGCCGAGCAGCCTGCTGACGTGCATTACTTTTTGGGCTTTGCGCCGAAACGATATCCCTTGCCGTAAACCGAGTGGATCGACAACGAAGCATTCTCGAGGTCCAGTTTGCAGCGCAGCAAGCGCACCAATGCAGACAAGGCATTGCTGTTGGGCTCCTCGCCGGGCGCCCATACGTCCTCGTGTATCTGCTGGCGGCTGAGCACGCGCTCGGGATTGTGCATGAAATACTCCAGCAGTTGTGTTTCCTTATTCGTAAGAGCGATCGCTCGTCCGTTACAGTAAGCAATCTGGCACTCGCAATCGAGTTCGAGGTCGCCCACTCGCAAGCGCGGGGAGGAGGCATCATCACCCAGACCCGATCGCCGCAGCAGCGCGCGGACCCGCGCCAGCAACTCCCGCAATTCGAAGGGTTTGATCAGATAGTCGTCCGCTCCGGCATCCAATCCGTGCACGCGATCGTCGAGCGTGTCCTTTGCCGTCAGAAACAGCACGGGCGTGGCGTCCCCGCGCGATCGCAACCGCCGACACAACTCCAGTCCGCTGAGCTTCGGCATCATCCAATCAAGGATCAACAAGTCGTAGTGCGAGAGCTGCACTAAGTTCCACCCCGCTGCGCCGTCGTACGCCACGTTCACTTCATACCCTTCGCAGGCGAGCACCTGTGCCAGCGGTGCGGTCAGCTCTGCCTCATCATCGACTAACAAAATGCGCATTGAAAGGGGTTGTAAAATCGTTCGGAACTGCGTCGGCGCGATCGCGCTCCGGTAGGATCTATTGTGCCGCTGCTTGCGCTGCTAACCGGCTCGATACTCTTGGCAGTGTGCGAGCGCTATTGGTTTGTCGCTACTGTTTGGGAGACCGCCCGTGATTTCTATCGCCCTGCCGAAAGGCGCGCTACTCAAAGACAGCATTGCCATTTGCCAGCACGTCGGTCTCGACTTCAGCGCCTTCCTCGATAAACAAAACCGCCAGCTGCAAATTATCGATCCAACCGGAACGGCACGTGCTCTCCTCGTCCGCGCCCAAGACGTCCCTGTTTACGTCGAATACGGTCAAGTGCAGCTTGGCATTGTCGGTTACGACGTGCTGCGCGAAAAGTCTCCGGACGTTGCCAATCTTGCCGACCTGCACTTTGGTTACTGTCGCATGTCGGTTGCCGTCCGCAGTAGCAGTCCGTACCGCCAGCCTCTCGACTTGCCACCCCACGCGCGCGTTGCGTCTAAAGCGGTAAACTGTGCTCGCGAATACTTCGACAGTCTAGACCTGCCCGTTGAGATCATTCCGCTTTACGGGTCGGTCGAACTAGGACCGATTACAGGCATGTCCGAAGCGATCGTCGATCTTGTTTCAACCGGCCGTACCCTTCGCGAAAACGGGTTGATCGAAATTGCCGTGCTCTTCGAGAGCACCGCACGCCTGATCGCCCACCCGCTGAGCTATCGTCTCAGTCCCGACAATCTCCACGCGATCGCCACCCAACTGCGCCTTGCTAGCGAGCCAGCGCCGCCGGCCGGCGTTGTCGGGAGTTGAGGCGATTGAATTGGCTCCGCACCATCAATACCTAATGATCAGAGGGCAGGCACAAGTGGGCTGGGATAACCAGTGCGCAGTGGTTTATCGATGGTGGCAGAGACTCAAACCCTTTACAGCCTTTGCATTTTAGCCATGCACGAAGTACCAAATGGCACCAATGTGTTTTTCAGGCTTCTTAGAAAAGAGGAAGTCCTAAAGTGCGATGGTCCTGCTGGGTAAGGAGCAATGGCTACGTGCCGGACTTTTCCCGTTTTCTTTTGGCGCGTAAAATCGGTTGGTCTTCGGGGCGTTCGAAAGCCTGCTTATCCCGTTGTGCTATCTCAAATCCTCAGCTTGCTAGGAATCGCTACAAGGCTTGAAACCCTTGCTGAATGATTGTTTCGGACTTTAGCAGGAATAGTCAGCTACGCGCGGGTAGCGCGCCTGCGCCACCTTTAAGGTGCAGCACTCCCTGGATGTGAGTATCTTAAGGTTTGGTTCTGACCTTGGGCGAGTCTGACGCACAGCCGATCGGACGTGCTTAAGGGCTTTCCAGAGCGGCGATCGCTGCTTTAACAATGTGACAGTAAGGCGATCGGGTCACGTCGATCTCGGTAGCAGCGCCACTGCCGGGATGTAGCATGCCGATACGTCTCCCGCGCCGCACGCAGAGCGTTTGCCCTCGTCCATTACGGATGCGTAATTCGTCGCGTACCGACCAGAAACGACAGGCGTATGCTCGGCCTTGATGTTGAAACTCCGTTTGTTGGAGTTCAGAGGAGAGTGGCGTCGGACTCTCTACCGATGGCTCAGATGGACCAGTAATCTGAGCGATTGGGTTGGGACCCGCCGTTGGATTCGTCGCCAGAACTGCTGCACCGGATGGTTCGACTGCTTGGTTAACAGCACGGACACCGACAAGTTCGAGTTCGATCGACGTGCGACCTTGCCAGGAATTTTCGCGGAGCTTGTAGGCAATGTCGATGCGGGGGGGTAGCGGCAGGTATTCGCCCCAGCGCCAGGCGATCGCCTGCAGTTCGATCTGCGGATGGGTGGGTTGCACGAACGTAGCTTTGAGATGATTTTCGCCCACGCGGCGTTGGGCGAGAACGCATACATTCGGCGTCCAAAAGACCGGTTGTTCGTTACCGATACCCCACGGCTGTAGGCTGTCAATTTCCTGGTACAAAGCGCTGGTGAGGTCGGGAAAATCGGCTCGGGTATCGATCGCGACGAGCGGTTTAAGGTGTTCTGGTTGCAAACAGCGGTGCGCGAACCTGCTGAGGCGATCGCGAAACGCGTCCAGGTTCTTCGCAACCAGGCTGAAACCACCGGCTGCTTTGTGCCCGCCAAATTTTTCGAGTAAGTCGCTGCAAAACTCTAGAGCCTCGAAGACGTGGAACTCCGGAATGCTCCGCGCTGAGCCTCGTAAGTGCTCGCCAGCATCGTCTTCATGGGTGCCCAGAAATACCGGTACGCCGTAACGCTCGACCAAGCGCGAGGCAACAATACCGATGACGCCGTGATGCCAGTGGGGTTGGACAAGGACGATCGCGCGGTGCTGCTGCCAATCGGCGCGATCCTCGTCTAACAGGCCGATCGCTTCGCGTTCGATGTCGCGACAAAGCTGCTGGCGCTGGCGGTTGACGGCTTCGCATTGCATGGCACGGGCGAGGGCCGTGCTCGGATCGTCGGTGGCAAGCAGTTCGATCGCAATTTGGGGATCCGATAGCCGTCCGATCGCGTTGATGCGCGGCCCCAGGCGAAAGCCAATATCTTCGGGCTTCACTGCGTTGCGATCGTCCTTGACACCGGCAATCTGCATCAGCGACTGCACGCCCGCCAAACGCGACTGCGGCAGCAAACGCAAGCCGCGCCGCAGCCAGCGCCGGTTCACACCCGTCAGCGGTGCGAGGTCGGCGATCGTGCCGAGGGTAAACAATTCCAGCAGCGGTCCGGTCAGCCCCGCCAGTTGTCCCTGCGATCGCGCCAGGGTAACAGCCAGCACGTAAGCAACCCCGACGCCAGCCAACCCGCGGTAGGGCGACTCCTCTGGCAGTAACTTAGGATTTAAGATCGCACCGGCCGGCGGCAGTTTGGCCGGCAGGTCGTGGTGGTCGGTGACGATCGCCTCGAGACCCAACTCGACTGCCCGAGCGATCGCGTCGTAGGCGGCAATCCCGTTATCGACCGTTAATATCAACCCGACACCAGCCGCCGCAAACTCTTCCACGATGCGGCAGTTGATGCCATACCCTTCCTGCATCCGACTGGGAATGGCGTAATCGACCTGCGCGCCTGCATGTCCCAGTGCACGTAACAACAACGCCGTACTGGTCATACCGTCGGCATCGTAGTCGCCGCAAATCGCAATCGCCGTCCCGTCGGCGATCGCGCGCTGCAACAGGTCGACACTTTTCGCCAAGTCCGGGAACGCTTCGAGCGGATCTGGCAGTGCCATAGCTTCCGGATTGACGTGTAGGGCTGCTCGTTCGGGCGTGTCAGCTCCGCGCTCGATCAGAACTCGAGCCAGCAGCGGCGACAGTCCGGTAGCCGCGGCAATTGCAGCGACGAGATCGGGAGGAGGGCTTGCGATGCACCAGCGTTGGGCGGGCAGGCAGGATTGAGGAGTAGAAGGGGCGAGCACGAGAGAATCTCGGAGAATTTAGAGCGTGCGTTCTCACATCTCGTCGCTATCAACGGGCTGCATGTGCCCGCGCGATAGCGATTCGTAGGCAGAGCTTACCGCAATTCTCCGCACATATCGAGGGCGATCGCGCCGACCGGCAGCACGAGTCAGCCGTTGCAGCTGCTGGGAGTGTGCGGTACAATTCTACATTGACAATGAGAACCATTCTCACTCGCCGTGCGCCCAGGGGTTTTGCTATCAACCTCTAGCAGCATGCGAAAGGCGGGTTTGCCAGCGCGATCGTCCAAAGGAGACTAGCACGTGTTCGAACTCGGATTTGCCAACCATCACCTGCGTCGGTTTTCTATTGCAGCCGTATCGGTGCTTGCCTTTGGATTGGGAAGTTGTGGTTCTTCGCCAACGGTGAGTGATGAACCTACTGCTAGTGACGCCGCAGCATCTGAGGCTGAGAGCGCGACGAAAGCCGAGATGGATACCCTGCAGGTGGTGACGACGTTTCTGCCAGTTACGCAGTTTACTAAAGCCGTGGTCGGCGATCGCGCTGAGGTCGTGCAATTGCTGCCTGCCAATATCGGTCCTCATGATTATCAGGCAAAGCCTACGGACGTGCAGGCGATCGCTAAGGCTGACGTGTTGGTCAAGAATGGTTTGGAGATCGAGTTCTTCTTGGAAGACCCGATTGACAATGCGGGTAATGAGGCCTTAGTCGTTATCGATACCAGTGAAGGCGTGTCCGCGCTGGCAAGTGCTGACGAACACGACGAGCACGGACATGACAAACACGAAGAGCACGGGCATGACGAGCACGAGCATGACGAGCACGGGCATGACGAGCACGGGCATGACGAGCATGACGCAAGTCCTGAAGGCAAACAACAAGAGCACGTTGAAGAGGGGCACCACCACCACGGTGAATTTGACCCGCACATTTGGCTCGATCCGAAGCGGGCGATCGAGCAAGTAGAGAATATTCGGGACGGCTTAATTGCCGTCGATCCGGATGGGGAAGCGGAATTCGTCTCGAATGCAGCCGCCTACATAGAACAACTGCAAGCTTTGGATGCGGAAATCTCCGCGCAACTTGCACCCTATGCCGGTCAAACCTTCATCACCTTCCACGACTTTGCCTTCTACTTTGCCGAAAGCTACGATCTCAGCGCCGAGTTTCTAGTCGATTTTCCAGCAGCAAGCCCGTCTCCTGAGGACGTACGACAACTCATCGAGCGAACTAAAGCTGAGAATATCCAGGCACTGCTAGCCGAGCCGCAAGCTGGTAACGACGTATTCGCGTCGTTGGCTAAAGACTTGGATGTCAAGATCAGTGTTTTCGACCCCGTGGAAACGGGCGGTCCTGACGCCACCGAGCCGGAGTATTACTTCATCATCATGCGCCAGAATGCGGACAACCTAGAGGAGGCATTTGGCGGATCGGTGCAATCGCAGTGGTTCTTGAAAAAGCCTTATGCTGTAGCCGGGTTGCTGCGACCATTTGAATTAGCATCCTAGATCATCTGAATTAGTATTCTTAGGAGACGCCGGTGTGAGAGGGGGTATTGCGGAGGACATCGCAACGAGCGTGGTCCTAGCAGCACGAGGGCTAACCGTCTACCGCGGCAAGCGGGCAGCAGTGCGAGATGTATCGTTCGTACTAGCGGCAGGTAGCGATACTGCCTTAGTCGGCCCGAATGGTGCGGGTAAAAGTACCTTAATTCAGGCACTGTTGGGAGTTTTACCCCACCAGTCTGGAGAGGTGTTTATACTGGGTCAACCTCTAAGCTCTACGGGTAAGTTGCCGGCCCCAATCCGCCAGCAAATTGCTTACCTGCCGCAACACTTTCTGTTCGATCGCCGCTTACCCATCACTGTTAAGGACTTGGTTGGGTTGGGTTGGGATCGTTTGGGCGTTCGATTTCCTTGGGCGGGGCGCGGGGCTCGTCGTAATGCCATTCGGGACGCACTTGCTCGAGTCGATGCTTGGCACCTCCGCCATCAGTTTATTGGCAGTCTCTCAGGAGGAGAAACGAAGCGAGTCTTACTCGCCTATTGCTTGGTTCGTCCTCGGAAGCTATTGATTTTAGATGAAGCTCCCGCTGGGTTAGATGCTCGTGCTGAATGGGAATTCTATCAAATGCTGGACCAACTCAAACGAGAGTTTGGCTGGGCAATTCTACAAGTTTCGCACGACCTCGATATGGTGCAGCGGACTTGCGATCGCGTCATTTGCATCAACCAAACCATTCGTTGCCAGGGCAGTCCGGAGTCCGCGCTCTCTGAGTCCAATCTGGCTGCTCTATACGGTTCGGGCTTCGTCCGCTACCGACACTCCTGTCGAGACGAGTAAGTCATGATGATTGAGACCGAACTGACTCGCGTCGTCGAACTCTTTCAATTTCCATTCATGCAGCGGGCACTGATTGGCGGTGTTTTGACCGGGCTGATGGGAGGGTTGTTGGGAAGTTTCACTATCTTACGGCAACTCTCTTTCTTCAGCGATACGTTAGGTCACTCAGCGCTGTTGGGACTCAGCTTGAGTTTGCTCTTCGGTCTCGACTCCTCGGCAGTTTTACTCCCGTTCGCAGTTGTATTCGCGCTGGCGGTCGTCTATCTCTTGGAACGAACGCAGTTGTGGACGGATGCTTTGCTAAATATCGTTTACTCCTCGTCGCTAGCGATCGCGATCGTCGTCCTTAGCTTCACCGACCGCTACCAAGGAGGAATCGAGAGCCTTTTATTTGGCGATATTTTAGCAATACAAAACCTAGACATAGTGCTCGGCTTCATCTTACTTGTTGGCTGCATTGCCTTCGTTGGTCTAACAATGCAAACTCAGATCTTGCTGACGCTGCACGAGCCGATGGCGATCGCGCGCGGCGTTGCGATCTCAGCCCACCGCAGAGTGTTTGTCGTTTTACTAGCCTTGGTTGTCGGTGTCTCGATTAAGGCGATCGGCGTATTATTGGTCAGTGCTTTCATCGTCATTCCAGCCTGTGCTGCTCGGCTGCTGGGTCGTAACTTTGCAACTTATACGTTGATCTCTGCCGGTTTGGGAGCGCTGAGCGCGATCGGCGGCATCGTACTTTCTGCGTTCTTCGACCTACCTTCTGGACCGAGCATAGTCGTTACTCAACTGACAATCTTCCTGGCAGCAATAGTTGCTCCTAGCAAAAGCAAACTTCTCGCTCAATAACTGAGGTAGCCCCTAAAGTTCGTCCGTTATTCAACCATCCGTTTTACTAGTTTTAACCAGCTTTGCTTTCTCCAAAACGCCGCGCTAGCATACGGATGAAGCGACATTTGGTCAATCCATGGCAATGACTTCCGAAACCGAAACTGTGCTGTCCGATCGTGGTATTGGTGGCACCATTCGGAAATACCACTGGACGTTCGAGAAACGAGAAGTCACTATCTGTTACGAAACTCTGGGGACGGGCACGCCGGTTTTGCTGTTACCCGCATTTAGTACCGTGTCCTCGCGCGAGGAAATGGTTGGAATTGCGCGATCGCTATCTCCCTATTTTCAAGTTGTTGCTTTAGATTGGCTGGGATTCGGAGACTCGGAGCGTCCGGAAATCGAATACACGCGGGCGCTTTACCAACAGTTGATACAGCACTTTGTTCGCGATTGTTTTGACAAACCCGTAGCGATCGTTGCTGCCGGACACGCATCGGGGTATGCCCTACACTGCGCCCACACCCTACCCAACGCATGCGCGAAGCTCGTCCTCATCGCGCCCACCTGGAAAGGACCTTTTCGGGCAATGGGCATGCCGAAGCTGGTAGCAGGTGGTGTCAGGACCTTAGTACGATCGCCGCTCCTCGGACAGGCACTGTACGCACTCAATACGGCTCCAGCATTTCTTGAGTTCATGTATCGCCGTCACGTTTATGTCGATTGCTCTCTCCTTACCTCGGACTTTATCAAGCATAAGCACCGCATCACCCAACAATCGGGAGCGCGGTTTGCTCCTGCCGCATTTGTGACCGGAGCTCTGGATCCGATGCGCGATCGCGAGGAATGGCTATCGGTGGCGCGATCGCTTGAATTGCCTGTGCTGGCAATTTTCGCCGAACACTCTCCACCCCAGTCCAAAGCCGAGATGGATGCTTTGACCGCACTGCCTCAGATTCAACATCAAAACCTTCCGGGCTCTCTGGGATTGCACGAAGAGCTGGCGACGGACGTGGGAGCAACCGTCCTGAAGTTTCTGCAACACTCTTCGTGAGGTCTCTGTCGGCACAGTCTCTATTGGACGTGTTGCCCGGGGCTGACTTGCATCTTTGCCGATAGTCTTTGGCTTTGTTGACAGCTCTGTCCGTCATGTCGACATGGTGGCATTAACTGCAACCGACATCGCCTCTGAGACTAGCAAAGTCCTTGTCTTGTTTGACGGCTGGATGGTGGTTGACGCTCCTGCGGTGAAATGACCGAGTCAAAGATCGACAGCGTATGACTTTCAGCCTCTACACCAGTGCGTATTTTGCTTCCCTAGCGATTAGTAAAGAGTTCAACTGATGGCCGCACACGAGCAACAGCAATCTCGAGGTGTAAGCATCACGCAGTGGCACCAGAAGCGTCATGTCCCAGTAGCGGGCGAAGGATGATTTCCCGCATCATTTCAGCATAATTACTGCCTATTTTCATTACCTTGTTGCCAATAGCGACCTGCATCCCTCAAGCATTCATGAGAATGGGATGCATGGGCGACCTCGGTGCCATCGGCGGCATCGAGGTTGAAATTAGCGGAATGGTTGGAGGTGCGGGAGCGGAAGGCAAGGATCGAAAAACAATAGAATTCGCGCGGTCGACGATCGACGAATCAGTTATTCGCAACAATATTATTGCCTTACTCGAAAACATTTGTCGTGTACATTTTTTTGCCCTGCAAACAAAAAAAGTACTTACCATTCTCAGTTGGGTTCAGAACGATCGCACCAAGGTCGCCCCAAAAGACCACAGGCACGGCCGTCCAGCACCCCATTGACACGCGACTGCTCCATACAGCAATCCTTGTGCTGAAAGGGCTCACTACACGATCGCTTTACCAAGGACTGCCAATTGCCGTGAAGGCCGCCCAATAAAACG
Organism: Rubidibacter lacunae KORDI 51-2; assembly: GCF_000473895.1. Classification (NCBI taxonomy): domain Bacteria; kingdom Bacillati; phylum Cyanobacteriota; class Cyanophyceae; order Chroococcales; family Aphanothecaceae; genus Rubidibacter; species Rubidibacter lacunae. The sequence goes on from NZ_ASSJ01000004.1 coordinate 92,919, forward strand.
GATGGGAGAACTCACCACCTAACTCGGCAAGTTCGGGCGGAAGTTCCAAGCCGCATGTCGAGCCACGCAACTCACCACGCTCCACCCGCACCTGCCCTTGCAACAAGGCTAACTGCGCCCGGCGCAGCGCTTCGGACTTTGTTGGAGCTTGCTGTAACTGCGCGTAGAACTCGCTCATCAGGGCTAGGGTACCCGTATCGCTTACGCTCCAAAGGCTGGCGATCGCCGTATTCACTCCTGCTTGCAGCGCCAACCTCGCAATGCCCAGTTCGGCGTCGCGATCGCCGATCGCCGTTTGGCAAGCGCTGAGGACCAACAGCTCCACAGACGCATCTCCCCAGGGAATCTCTCGCAGGCGATCGAGCGTCAGCCGCTCGTTCCAAAACTGCACGTACGACTCACTGGCGGTGCCGGACTCGAACCGCGCGTGGGTTGCTAGATGCACGATGCGATAGGGAATAAAGCCCAATTCCTGCTGCAATGTCCGGATCGTGAAACCGCTGTTGAGGAAGGTGCGATCGAGCCGGGTGCTTGCGACCGCCTCGATTTCCACAGGTACTGCTGGCAGAGGGACTTCCGTTGCAAACTGCGAAGCGCCCATTGCCAGCACAAGCGCCTTTTGGAGCGGCGTGTAGCTAGTTTGCATCAGATTGAAGCCAGGAATACGCGCGTGACTGAAGCGCTCTACCAGAAACCGGTTGCCGTCGTGCAGGACGCCCAGCGGCAGCGATCGCAATCCCCCACCTAGGCAGAACATCAGCGTGTCGATCTCGGCTGTTACAAGCTCGTCTGCCAGCGGTCTTACCAACCAGTCATACAGCTGCTGGGCTGGTTCTAAGTAATCATCGTTGCTCGGATATTGTGTCGATCGTCCGAGGTTGCGGGCTGCCCCACGGAGTTGCTCGGCCGCGACGTCAACGGTAAACCGCTTGGGCGTTCCGCCCGGCAGCAGGAGAATCAATTCCAGTTGTTGTGGTTTGGGGATGGCATAGATCGGCGCTGTCGGCTGACTGGTTTGGGCTGACAGGCGAGCTAAAGTGGCCGCAATTTCGTCTGCCGCAAGGGTGACATCTGCTAGGTCGGCAGCAAAATAATCCTCATACTGCCCTTCCCAAGAGCGCTCTACAGCCGTTACGGCTTGAGATACATCTCCGCTGTCGAGCAGCTCTATTATGGGGTCCACATAGACTTGCTCGGAATCCTGAGGGATAGCTTCCTGGGCGATTACTACTGGAGCGCTCTGCAGCAAGCATAGGAAACCGACGCAGAACGGCGACCAGATACGCAGCTTCGCAGGCATTATTCAAGTCCGAGTAGTTGCGACCTGCAGTTGCTTCAACGATACTCGATTTCCATTGCAGTCGTCCGTTGCCCAGCACACCAGCGGGTTCCGATCCCGAGCACGCTACCTTGCATCGGGGGATTTGGGGATCGGCGAACTGACTTCGCACCAACCATAGCGGCGATCGATTCAATGAGACTAATAAAAATCGTTACTGTCAACGGGAAGGCTCGATATAACTTTTTTAATCGGTTTAACAAGATGGCGATCGCCTTTTCAGTGTGGTATAAGAATCGTGTTCGGACGTGGGTAGTATAAGGACGTAATGCGTAGATTTCCCTTCCTACTTGCGTGCGGGAGTCTCGGGGGAGCTCGAAATAATGGCTGTGGGATTCCGTCTGGCTGATGCAGAAGGGCCTCTACCTCGCAAGGAATACAAGGGAGCAATAAGAGCGACGCGCTCGCCCCGCCCCACGGGGTTGGCTACTTCAACCAGCCATCCGGCTGTGACGAGTTCGATCAAGCGGATGCTCGACATATTGGGGGCTCTTGTCGGGTTGATATTGACAGCGTTGCTGCTGCCTTTGGTGGGGATCGCAATTTACTTAGACGATCCGGGTCCGATTTTCTACCGCCAGCAGCGGGTTGGACTGAAGGGCAAATGTTTCCTAATTTGGAAGTTCCGCTCCATGGTGCGCGACGCCGAGGAAATGCAGCATCTGGTCGAGAACCAGGCCAACGGTTATATCTTCAAAAACGAACGCGACCCGCGGGTTACGCGAGTCGGGCAGTTCTTGCGGCAGTCAAGTCTGGACGAATTTCCTCAGTTCTGGAACGTCCTGCGCGGCGAGATGAGCTTGGTCGGTACGCGTCCGCCCACGGTTTGTGAAGTCAAGCAGTACGAGCCACATCACTGGCAGCGGTTAGATATCAAACCCGGCTTAACCGGCGAGTGGCAGGTAAACGGCCGCAGTGATGTCAAGGACTTCGAAGAGGTTGTCCGCATGGACTTGTACTATCTGCATCGCTGGTCAATCGCCTACGACCTACAAATTATTGCCCAAACGGTACTGGTCGTCCTGCGCCGTACAGGAGCCGTTTAGGCACAGTAAGGGTTCTGTTTAGCTTTCGCATCAGAGGAGATCGCTCCATAGGATGGCAGCAATCTTGCTGATGTTGCTGCTTTTGCATTGATGCGCATTCACATTGATATTCAGTGCGTTTGGACGGGACGATCGCGACCTGGCTGGGGAATAATTTGGTGTGGGCAATAATGATGCCTCAAAGTTCGCCTGTGCATAGATTTCCATGAATCAGGGGATTCCGAGGTTCCGCCTCAGGATCCGGAACTAAGATTCTTGAAACCATGAAAACCTAGCCCGTCGGAGAAACTCTCGCACGAATACAACGCACTCGTCTCTAAGTCTAGAACTAGAAACATTTGGCGTGCACGTAAGTAGAGTCGCGCCCGACTTTCGATATCGTTGCTGGGGTTGGTAAACGCGCCCTTGGCTTCAAGTCGATACCGATGCGGTCGGGCAGCACGGTTTGACAACTCGTCTTTGGACGGCGAGATCGGGGCGCGGTACCTTAAGTAACTGCTGCAGGGGCAGAGCACGATATTTCAAGGAGAACGGCTGGTTATGGGATGGCTCGATCGACGGACAGTGCGGGCGTTTGTCGGAGCGGCGATCGCGTCGGTACTAGCAGGAGTTACAGCGACGCAGGCACAGGAAGCAGAACGGCAACCGGTGCAGGTTGTGTTTGCCGCGCGGGTGGGCGATCGCGTATTTGCTTGTGGTGAAACCTACGATCTCGGACGGACGGCGATGCTGCTGCAGCCAGCAGATTTTCGCTTTTACGTCTCGAAGGTGGCACTGATCGACACAAACGGTCGTGCCGTTCCGGTCGTGCTGGAACAAGATGGGAAGTGGCAGCACAAAGACTTAACGCTGCTGGATTTTGAGGACCGGACCGGCGCGTGCGACAACGGGACCGTCGAGACCCGCGATCGCGTGGTCGGGACTGTGCCTGCAGGGGACTATCGCGGGGTGCGCTTCCTTTTGGGCGTACCTTTCGACCTCAACCATGCCGATGCTGTCACGGCACCGTCGCCGCTCAACCTAACCTCGATGTGGTGGAACTGGCAGGGCGGATACAAATTCCTACGCCTCGACTTAAGCGCGCCGATGGCGGCGGCGGTGGATGGCACGATGCCGGATATGCCAAATATGTCCGATGTTAGCAATCATGGCGGTCATGGCGGTCATGACGGTCGCGAAAGCAAACAACACGGTAGCAGTCACGGACACCACGGTGACAATCATGTCAGCCACAGCAGCGGTTATTCGCTGCACCTGGGCAGTAGTGGCTGCGAAGTACCAGTTGGCGCGCGCCAGCCCACCCACTGCCGCTATCCCAATGTCGTTGAAGTGACGCTTGAGGGTTACGAGCCCGGACGAAGTGTCGTGGTGGCAGACCTCGGCGCGCTGGTTGCCAACAGCGACCTCAGTAGCAATGCACCCGACACGCCGCTCGGTTGCATGTCCGGCCCCGACGATGCTGATTGCCAGCCAGTATTCAACCAACTCGGGCTGCCCTTTGCGGCTGCAAACGCAGGAGACGACGAGGTGCAGCACTTCTTCCGGCTCGAATAGCAGGTCTCTCGAATACCGCTTTTGGCCCGCAACCGAATTACTTGATGGTGGACCTCAAGACAAGGGCGCGTTCGAACCGCTTAGCTTCTTCATCCACTTGCAAGCAACCCTGCAGGCCATCCTCCCCAACCAGATGCGTGGGATTGGTTTATTCCCAGCAAGACAAATTATTCTGTCCGATAAGGACAGCGCGGGTTGAAACAAGAGGCGATCGCAGACGTCGGAAAAATCAAGAAGTCTAGACAATCAGATTGTGCGGTGGCGATTGCCATGGCAACTCAGCACCTGCGAGGTTTATGGGAAGCAGAACTCCAGGACATCTTGCCCGGTGCATCGGGCAGTTTCTTCTTAGGATTTAGTTGCTGCTCGCCGAAAAAGTATGGGGAAGCGGCTCCGTAATTCAGCCACCCTGGATGTTGCTGTTACCTTGGATCGCGTTCTGCGTCGTTTATCTGCTCAACCAGACTGAATGTGTTCGCCGCAGCCTGCAAGTTCGCTCGATGGGACTGCCATGGATACCGTCGAACTCCATGGCATAGGCTCAATTGTGAGTTTCTCGCCCAGGTTTGTTGCGACGCATCACCTCGATAGTGCAGCGTCAAGAAATTTTTTTGGTTTCTCATCCTCTCATACTCTTGTTAAAAGGAGAGTCCCCAAAGATAGCCAACTCTAAATCTTGGACTTGGCAGAGCACTAGTTTCTATACAAGTAATGTTTCGTGAACAACTCCGAGCGTATCCCAGAACCGGTTTCAGCTCTGATGGTCGTGGGGACGACCTCTCACGCGGGCAAGTCGCTGTTGACAGCAGCAATTTGCCGGATTCTCAAGCGGCAAGGCTATCGCGTGACGCCGTTCAAGGGTCAGAATATGGCGCTCAATGCTTATGCGATCGCCGATGGCGGCGAGATCGGCTACGCCCAAGCGGTGCAGGCGTGGGCTGCAGGACTCGAACCGGCGATCGCGATGAATCCGATCCTGCTCAAGCCCCAAGGCGACATGACCTCGCAAGTGATTCTGGAGGGCAAAGCTGTCGGGCGCACGCGCGCGGCGGACTACTATCGCGACTATTTCGAGCGGGGTTGGCAAGCCATTCAGCGATCGCTGCAACAGCTCGCTCGTCATTACGAGTTCGTCGTTTGCGAAGGCGCGGGTAGTCCGGCAGAAATCAACCTCAAGCATCGCGACTTGACGAACATGCGCGTTGCCAGATACCTGAATGCGCCGACGTTGCTCGTGGTCGATATCGATCGTGGTGGGGCGTTCGCCCACGTAGTCGGGACTTTGGCATTGCTCGATTCTGACGAACGCGCATTGATTAAGGGCGTCGTCATCAATAAATTCCGCGGACAGCGATCGTTGCTCGAATCGGGCATCCAGTGGCTAGAGAACTACACGGGAGTTCCAGTTGTCGGCGTAATTCCTTGGCTCGATCGCCCCTTTCCGGCCGAAGATTCTCTGGATTTATTCGAGCGACGGGGACGCAGGCGCGATGCCGACCTCGAGATTGCCGTCGTGCGACTGCCGCGCATTGCTAACTTCACGGATTTCGATCCGCTCGTGGCAGAACCGAGTGTCTCGCTGCGCTACGTAATGCCGGGCGAGGCGATCGGGCAACCAGATGCTGTCGTGATTCCCGGCTCGAAAGCTACGCGATCCGATTTGGAAACCCTGCGAGAACGCGGCACGCTCGCAGCACTCCAGTCCTACGCCACTGCTGGCGGAACGGTCGTTGGCATTTGCGGCGGCTTGCAAATGCTCGGTCGCACGATTGCCGATCCGCACGGTTTTGAAGGCGACGCCGGCACCTCAGAGGGATTGGGATTGTTGCCACTGGAAACCGCGATCGCTGCCGAGAAACTCACGCAGCAACGCACGACGCGATCGCGCTGGCCGCTGGGCGAGCTGCCGGTTGAAGGCTACGAGATCCACCAAGGCAGAACGGCAGCGATCGCTCCCGAATGCATGCAGATGTTTGCCGATTGCGACCTCGGGTTTGTGCATGCGGGGCGATCGCATTGGGGCTGTTATTTACACGGCGTCTTTGAGAACGGTGCGTGGCGACGGGCGTGGCTAAATCAGTTGCGATTGCGTCGAAACTTGGCACCATTATCGCTCGAGGTACCCCATTACCGACAGCAGCGAGACGCATCATTTGATGCGATCGCCGACGCGATCGACACCCATCTCGACCTAACACCACTGCTACCAAAGCACGCTGCAAAGTAAAGCTTGGTTGCAACTGAGTTATTGCAAGTCGCTGATGCGGATGCCGATTGTCAAAATAGAAGTGGCACTCGCTTTCGGGCAGTGATTGAGGGCGATCGCCTGAGAATGGACGCGTTGATGTCGGCTCAAACACTCCCACTTCTCGTTACTCAGATGCTCGAACCGGAGTTTTATCCTCATCCGGTTAAACCGCCAATTCGCCTCGTACAAACGCATATTTCCTACGTTTTTCTGACCGGCGATATCGCTTACAAGATCAAGAAAGCGGTTGACTTTGGTTTTCTCGATTTTTCAACAGTCGAGCGCCGCAAGCATTTCTGTCATGAAGAACTCCGGATGAACCGCGAGATTGCACCCGACATTTACCTCAATGTCGTCGCGATCGCGTGCAAGGGAGATCGCTACGCGCTCGACAGTGATGGGGAGATCGTCGAGTATGCCGTTCGCATGCGCCAGTTTCCACAATCGGCACTGTTGAGCAACCTCTTCGCACGCGGCGCACTAACTGATGACCACCTCGAAACCTTGGGCCATGTCGTCGCTGCCTTTCATGCCGGAACGGCAACGAACGACCACATTCGCAGCTTCGGGTCGGCCGACAAGATTGGTGAAGCCATTGGGGATAACTATCGCTACACCCAGAAATACGTTGGCGGCCTGCAAACACAACAGCAATTTGAGGAGACCCAACAGTTCACCGATGCTTTCCTGGGTGAGCGCTCCTTGTTCGCAGAACGCCAGAGCCAACATCGCATTCGTGAATGCCATGGAGACTTACACCTTAAAAATATATGCTTCTGGCGTGGGGCTATTCACTTGTTCGATCGCATCGAGTTCAACGAGTCTTTTCGCTTCGTTGACGTGATGTACGATGTGGCATTTACAGTCATGGATCTCGACGGGCGCGATCGCCCCGATCTAGGGAACGTTTTCCTCAACACGTATCTCGAACGTTCCGGCGATTGGGACGGCGTACGCGTGTTGCCGTTGTATCTTTGCCGCCAGGCTTACGTGCGAGCAAAAGTCAATTCGTTCGTCTTTGAAGAGTCGGAAATCGACGCAAGCGATCGCCGAGAAGCAGCAGCAGCAGCAGGACGTTACTATCACCTAGCCTGGCAGTACGCGCAGCCGCGCTCGGGTAACTTGATCTTGACCTGCGGGTTGTCCGGTTCGGGAAAATCTACCGTAGCTCGCGCGATCGCCCGCCGCATCAATGCTATTCACCTGCGCTCGGATGCCGTGCGCAAACACCTTGCCGGCGTGCCGCTAGAACGGCACGGGACAGAGGCACTGTATGTGCCCCACGTGACGCAGAGAACCTATCGTCGCTTGTTGAATTTAGGGCTTGCACTCGCCGAGCGCGGGTTTCCCGTCATCCTCGACGCTCGGTACGCTCGACAGGAACATCGTCGTGAGGCGATCGCGGCGGCCGCAGCCCGCGGGCTGCCCCTGCAGATCTTGCACTGCACGGCGCCGGTGAACGTCCTGCGCGATCGCTTGCAATCGCGGCGAGGGGACGTGTCTGACGCGACTCCACAGCTGCTAACAAGCCAGCAGGCAAGTAGCGAACCCTTTGCCGGAAGCGAGTGTCAGTATGTAATTGAGGTCGATACAACACGCGAATGGCAGTCGCATTTGGAGGACTTTTGTCCCGGACAGACTCGAACCGTACCTTAAGCTGTCTGTCTCCCCGGCGAGCGATATCGACTTCCGTCGCTAGGTAACTTCTCGACAGCATTGTCTGCCACCACGCCCGATCGGTCACAATTCCTATCACCGCAGCTGAAATGAACTCCTCACGAACACCGTCAAGGCCTGCATTCGGAATCGGATTGTTGTTAACTGGATTGTTATTAGCTGGATTATTGTTGCTGGAGGCTTGTAGCGGCTCGGACGCGGACCCAACATCACGTAAAACCTCAAATGCAGGCCTGGATTCTGCATCTGTGCCAGAAACTCCAGCAACTCCCCCCAGGGAAACAAACGTTGAATCTAGTCCGCCCGACAGTGCTGCAGCGAACCCGGGTGGGGTGGAACCTGAAGTGAACGAACAACCTGCTGCGTTGGCGTTCGAAATCGTGGAAGTGTCGCGTTCTGTCGGCAACTGTCAAAAAGAAGACATGCCTTGTTTTGAGGTAGTCTTACGATACCCGCAAACGAGCGATGGGGAGGCTGCAATTGCCGGCCGAGTGGATGCAGCCGTTCGCGACCAAGTTCTCGACTCGCTTCTCCTCTTTCAGGAAGGGACGAGCGATAGCATCGACAGCGCGATCGACGACTTGTTTGCCGAGTTCGACGCATACATTCGCTCGTTCACTCCGGAGGACGTCCCGGCTTCATCGCACTGGGCAATTGAAATCGACGCCCGCCTTGAATACCGAACGGATGAGACGGTCACCGTCATGTTCGATCGATATGCCTACACCGGTGGGGCCCACCCCAACTCGATGCGGATTTTCTTGAACTTCGATCGCGCGACTGGCAATCGCGTGGAGTTGGACGATGTCGTTGCCGACCGCGAGGGTTTCGGCGATTTGATTCAACGCAAGCTTAAAGCCGCCAACAATATCCCCCCTGACGGCAACCTAGCCGATGCCGGCTACTTCGACTTTGCTTTACCCAAGAATTTTGCTCTGGCAACCGACGGTGTGGTCGTTCGTTATAACCCCTACGAAATCGCACCCTACGCCCTCGGACCGACGGAAGTGACGCTCAGTTACGACGAACTCGACGGCCTGCTCGTCTCCGATCGAACCGGCGCGCCGCAATGACCCGACGCGATCGCCTTTGGACTCACATGCGGCAGGTTGCCCGCGAGCGCGACCCGTACTTCAATCCCCAGGGACATTTTTCGTACGCTAATACATACGGTCCGAACTGCAGCACTGGGGCACCGTGAGGGAGCATGCGTTTGACGCGCGCGGGCAGACGCGAGTGAATCTGCTGCTCGACTTGCCCGGAAACACAGCGGGCGTCCCGATCGCGATCGGCGCGCATTTCGTTGCAGTCCCCAATTGTACTGGCTCAGACGACAATGCAACGGGCGTAGCGGTGCTGTTGGAATTGGCACGCGCTGTTGCTGCCGAACCGTTAGCATCCCCCGTGCGCTGTATTGCTTTTGACATGGAAGAATACGGTTTGCTCGGCAGCCGGAGCTATGCAGCAGCCCTCCAACAGCAAGGCGCAGCCCTAAGCCTGATGTCGTCGCTGGAAATGCTCGGCTATTGCGATCGCGCGGCAGGCTCACAGCGCTACCCAAAGTTTGCGCTAATTCTATCCGTCGCGAGGGGATTTCCTAGCCCTTGTGGGTAATTGGCGTATGCTAGCTGCCCTGCCGACCCTCAGCCGTGCCATTCGGCGAACGGGTCTGCCGTGCAAGTGGCTGATGGTGCCGGCTGGTGGCGAGCTCGTCCCCGACACTCGATGCAGCGATCGCGCCCCGTTCTGGGACGCGGGCTATCCAGCAGCCATGGTGACGGATACGTCTTTCCTGCGCAATCTCCACTACCACCGTCCAAGCGACACCCTCGACCTAGACTTTTTAACCGCCGTTTGCAGCGGATTGATTGCAGGGTTAAGTCAGCTTTAAAGCAATCGCGTCCCTATTCGCGGCCGGTCGAGGTGCGATCGCTGCGTACGTCACACCAGGGCACGGCTGCGTTCGAGCTGTCAGGGTTCCCCAAGCGGGTGGGCAGCTGCGATCGAGTACCATCAGTCTAAGCTCTTGCTAATGCCTCTCACTTAATATCTTTCGTAACGTCTGCGTCCCTCAATATCGGTTGCCAATGTCCGTTTCCCCTACGTCAGCTTCTTGGATTTTGCAGCTCGACAACACGACTTGGCGTTTTGCCAAGCAAGGTCCGCCGGTAGTCGATCGCGTCTCACTGGAGCTGCAGCAGGGCGAGATTTTGGGCCTGCTCGGCCCTTCGGGTTGCGGCAAAACAACGCTATTGCGACTCGTAGCAGGATTCGAGCCGCCGCAAGCCGGAAGGATCTCGATCGGCGGCCGGCCGGTAGCTGGTCCAACCTGGGTCCCGCCTGAGCGCCGCGACGTCGGCATGGTCTTCCAGGATTACGCCCTGTTCCCGCATTTGACTGTGGTTCAGAACGTCGCCTTCGGGCTGCAACGTACGTCCCAGCTCGAGAAAGCGGTCGCACGCAAACGCATCAAAGAAGTGTTGGCGCTCGTCGGACTGGACGGGTTGGACGGACGCTATCCTCACGAGCTGTCAGGCGGCCAGCAGCAGCGAGTTGCAGTGGCGCGAGCGCTAGCACCGCGTCCGGCTCTGGTCTTACTCGACGAACCGCTCAGCAACCTCGATGCCCAGGTGCGCTTGCGCTTGCGGCAGGAATTACGCGATATTCTCAAAGCAGCGGGCGCATCGGCAATTTTCGTAACGCACGATCGTGAGGAAGCCTTATCAATTGCCGATCTCGTTGCCGTAATGCGCGCCGGCCGCCTCGAACAAGTCGGCACTCCAGAAGATATCTACAACCGCCCGGCAACGCGCTTCGTCGCCGAGTTCGTGACACAGGCGAATTTCCTCACCGCCCGACCCTCCGGCAATAGCTGGGAAACTGAGTTAGGTAATTTCATCGTTACTGCCGATGCGCTAAATGGCTGCCACCTCAACGGAGCGGAGAGGGCAGAGCTAATGGTTCGTCCGGAAAACGTTTACTGTCAGCCAGACCCCGCCGGTACGGCAACCGTTCGCGATCGCCAATTTCTCGGCCACGATTGTTGCTACCGACTGCAACTGGCTTCGGGCAGCGAAATCATCGCGCGCTTGTCCGGGACAACGGCATTTGCGCCAGGTACTCGCGTGCACGCGAGCGCTGAAGCGCGCGATGTTCGTCTTTTCCCGGCTGCCGACCCGATTGGCAGGAGCCGGTCTGTCGCACCAGCAAGATAACCCAACTGCCAGATACCTAGGGTTTGCTGAAAAAGTCCACAAAACGAATTTAGGAGGCAGAGAGCTTATGGAATCTGGCTTTTACCATCTAGCCCCAGCTTTTTGCCTCGGATTCTCGGCCCAAGTGCAAGGGTTTTGAGGCTCTGGTGCCTATAACCTTGCACTTTTCTGGAATAGAAAACGCTGAGATCCTTTCATTGCATGGATTCCAGCCTTTTTCAGCAAGCCCTACCTAGGGCTTGCTGAAAAAGGCTGGAATTGTTTCAGCGAGAAGGTTCCAGCGTTTTCTGCGTCAGAGAAGTGCAAGTTTATGGTTGCTAGAGCCTCAAAACCCTTGCACTTGAGCCGAGATCTAGGTGCGAAAATCTGGGGCTAGATGGCGAAAGCCTGATTTCATGAGCTCTCTGTCCCCTAAATTTACTTTGTGGACTTTTTCAGCAAGCCCTACCTATCGGCAGGTAACGCAAGGGCGGCGGCGATCGTTCCGGTTAATTGCGCGCTGTTACCTGAAACCAATGTGCACAGTGCAGGCGAACATGAGACAAACAATCCACCGGCTAAAGAAACCCGATCTGCCACTGTCGCAGCACTTTCTAGAGTTGGTATTAGTTTGAAGGTGCCGGACCGCATGGTTTGAGGCGGTTGAGGGGTGGGTTCGGACATTTCAACCCTGAAACGACCCTGCATCGGGACTTCCGTTTTGGAATTTTTCTGGACACCCATCCGTTGCTATGGTGTGGTACTTACTCGGAGATTTATGGAATCCAAGGACCGGTCGCACGCGCTGGTGCAGTCACCCCCCTAAAAAATCCTTCCGGCACGCTGCCGAATGACTGTGCAAGTCAGACATGCCGAACAGTCTGCTACCTTACCGCAACCGCAAAATACTCACGACAGGGCATTAAAGAGCTGCCAACCAGCCATTGCCACCAGGGACTCCTCGAAGTGCCAGCTGCCGAAAAAGCCACTATACGTTCCGTTCGTTCGACTTATCGGCGCTAACGAATTGCACCGTTGAAGACAGTCCCCACTTGCGAGAGCACGCCGCCAGTTTTAGCAATCTCTGCTACGCGCCAGGGCTTAAAATTTCTAGTTCATCCGCACGCATGTGAACGGAGAAGCGCGGTTCGAACTTCACCAGCACGGGCATATTCGCGCTGACAGGTCGACCCTGCCATTCGGTCACGATCGCTTGCACCTCACCTTCTAAGCCTTTGATATCAAACGGTTGTTTCTTGTGCTGAGGATGGTGATAAACGATCACCGACTCAGCCACACGCACGCGATCGCCGACGTTCATAACCCTCGCTGTCGCAAAATCTCAAGTCGTCTCATACCAAACAGCCTGCAGCTGCACGGTTGCCAAAACCTTACGTGCCGCCGCACGACAGTTTTCCCATTCTTGCACAGCGCGTGCCGCCATCCCTAGCGCGGACAGTAACGTTTGATTGAAGCTGCTTGCTGAAGCCCGCGATTCAGATGCGGCGCCGGGGACCGAGGCGATAACGGGCGATCGCCAACGTAATGTTGTCGTGACCATTGCGATCGTTGGCCAGCTTCATGGCCAGCCGCGTAGCCGATGCCAGCGACAGTTCATCTCGCAGCACGGCAGGTGCGAATTCGTGCCAAGACTCTTCAAGAAACTGGTAATCGCTTAACCCGTCCGAGCACAACAACAATAAACCGTCCTCATCGACAATTAACCGCCTGACCGTTGGGCGCAACCCGCTTGCATCGGCAATCCCAATCGCTTGCGACAGTGCACGCAAGCGCACCCGCTGGATGGCTGTTCGCGGTAGCAACCGCGAGTTCAATATGTATTGAGTTGCCATATCGTCGTCGACAGTAAGCTGGCAGCACCTGCGGGCAGTCAGCCAGTAAGCACGACTGTCGCCAACGTGAGCGAGGTAAACCTCGTGGGCGGGGTTGCCGTCTTCAGCGAGGTGCTGTTTCACCTGCACCGCCATCACAAGCGTCGTCGCCATACGCGAGCGCGCATGACGGTTCTGGGCATTGTTGCGCGCAACGATCGAGTTATTAGTAACGCGGACAGTGGTCGCGATCTGGCGGGCGATCGCGGTGGGCATCTGTGCGGACGGATTGCGAGCTGTCTCGACCAAAAGCTTATCGATCTGCAGCTTCAGCGACTGTACTGCCAGCTGGCTGGCGATCTCGCCCCCGTCGTGTCCGCCGATGCCATCGCAAACTAAGATCGAATCCGTTGCTTGGAGTTCGTTTGGAGACGCGGCATCGGATCGGAAGTGTCCGAGCGGATAGCAGCTATCCTGGTTGTGCCGCGGGAAACGTCCGGTATCGGTCAACACCGACACCTCCCAAGTACGGGGCTGACGAGCCGTCGCAGCTAGCAACAGCGAATTTAATGACGCGATCGCGCTGTCGCGTTCCGCCTGACTCCTCTGCAGCTGCGCGGCAATGAAGCTTAATTGGGGCGAGATCGCCGGCCGCGCCTTTGGTGCCAGCGTCGCCCACACGATCCCGAGCTGTTTTTGCGTTGCTGCGCCGGTTGCCGGCAGGAGTTCTAGCAGGCGCACCCGGCCGTCAGCGACGCGCACGTTATCGAACTGAAGCAAGCTATCCGCTACGCCTAGTGCTGCTAACAACGGCCACAACTCCAACATCTGCCACAACCAATTAAGCTGGCGCAGTGCAGTCGCCTTAGGCCAGGCTGCTTGCAAGCTCGGCAACAACTCTCCCCGCGCGTCGAGCGGCGGGTTGTCGAGCAACACTACCCTATCTCCAGTCTCCAGCAGGCAAATATCGTAAATTTGGGGGAGATGCAGGTTTTGTTCGTAAGCGCGAGCGTAGCACTGCAGGTCCTTGGGTAGGGGGACTGGCGCGAGCGGGAGTTGCGCCGGCTGGAGATCGTGCCAGACTCGCTGGTGCGCCACCCGGAAGCGGCTGGCAACGATCGTGCCAGGAGGAATGCTAGCAGCAGGATCGCCACTTGCCCAGAGCAGCGGCGTCGGTGATTGGAGAGAGCGACTGGAAACGGTCACTTGAGAAAGCCAATTTTGGCAGCATGTCCGCGATCGCGCGGTGGCTGCAACAGTTGCGGGCAATTAAGATTCAAGATAAGGTGCCTTACCGCATCTGCAACGATCCGGTCCAAATCTGCGGTCGCTCGCCGTCCCCAGAACCAGGGTTCTTGGCAACCGGAAAACTGAAATCCAGGCATTCAAGCAAACCTAACACTTACAATCTTCCCACTATCGGTCGAGATGACGACACAAACTGTTCCAGGCATTGCAATCGCGTTAATGGGATCGACGCTGGCCGTCACGACACCGGTGGCTTGGGCGATCGCAGGTGCAGTCCTCTGCGCGTTGGAATTCGTATTGCCGACAGCCTTCGTTATCTTCGCGCTGGGGGTCAGTGCGATGGTCGTGGCTGTGGTTGCGCTCGTTGTCCCGCAACTCTCGCTACAGGTGATGCTTTGGATGGTCTGCTCGACCTTGGCAGTCGCCGGCGTGCGTCAGATGGCCGCCGCGCGGCGGCCGCGCGCGATCGCCGAAGCAACTGAAGCCAAAACCCTCGTAGCGATTCCCCCCGGCAAGGACGGGCGCGTGTTGTACGAGGGCAGTTCTTGGCGCGCGCGCTGTGCGGACGCCGCGATACCATTGGCATCGCAACAGCAGGTTTTGGTCGTGCGCCGCGAAGGTAATACTCTGTACGTACTACCTACCGAAATTTTGGACTGACGCGGCAAGCCCATTCTCCCGGCGTTCGGTTGATAATGCCGCGCGATCGGACCGTTATATGTTCAACGCACCTCGCTCGAAAACCGAACGAACGCGCCCCATTCATCGCAAGGAAAGTCATCCATGGGACAGATTCTAATACTCTTCGCGCTGCTAGCCGGCGGGACGGCGCTCTCTGGTATTCGCATCATCCGCACGCAAAATGAAGCGCTCGTCGAGTTTCTGGGCAACTACGATCGCAAGCTAAAACCGGGGTTGCGCTTCGTCAAACCGCTGGTCGAGACCATTGCTTATCACGAAACCACGCGCGAGCGCGTGATCGATATTCCGCCCCAGCGCTGCGTTACCCGCGACAATGTTTCGCTCGAAGCCGATGCCGTCGTCTACTGGCGCATTGTCGATATGGAGAAAGCATACTACCGCGTTGAAGATCTGAACCGGGCGATTGAAAACCTGGTGCTGACCCAAATCCGCTCCGAGATCGGCAAACTCGAACTCGACCAAACCTTTACCGCGCGCACGGAAATCAACGAGATCTTGCTACGCGAACTCGACATTTCCACCGACCCCTGGGGCGTGAAGGTGACCCGTGTCGAATTGCGCGACATCAATCCGTCTAAAGCCGTGTTGGATTCCATGGAGTTGCAGATGGCAGCCGAGCGCAAAAAACGTGCGGCTATTCTGACCTCTGAGGGCGATCGCGAAGCCGCGATCAACTCGGCTAAGGGACGGGCCGAATCAGAAGTTCTCAACGCCGAAGCGAGCAAAAAAGCCGTTATTCTCGCTGCAGAAGCCGAACGCGAGGAGCAGATCCTCACAGCTAAAGCAACTGCCGAGGCTATCCAAATTGTCACCGAGCAACTGCGTGGCGACCCCAACGCCCGCGAAGCCCTGCAATTCCTGCTCGCACAGAGTTATTTAGAAACGGGCCGCGCAATTGGCAGTAGCGATAGTAGCAAGGTGATGTTCATGGATCCCCGTGGTATCGTCTCCACGCTCGAAGGCGTGCGCGCCGTCCTCGGCGACTCCGACCCCGGTCGTGAGATGACCGGTGACAATCCTCCCTCTAACCTCGGTTGCCCGCCCGTCCCCCCAGCTCCACCGGATTTCCGGAGCCGCATCTGATCTGCGCGACCCATACCCATCGAGTCCAGCTGGATGACTGCCCTCAGCACCTGCATCTAGCGGACAGGTTTATGGGCCGATATCGTGGCGAGGGAAAAGTCAAACACTTGCCCCCGCTTGACAAAACCTCGAAATCCATCGGCGCGCGCGTCCGGCAGCGGACCTGGTTGATAGTGATACAGCCACATCTTGCGCTTGAGGTCGGCAGGTAAATGGCGCAGGTCGTTGTAATGCGCGTGGATACCCGTCGGCCGCATTGCCGTTTCTGCATCCTGGAAGATCGTATCCGCGCGCCGGTAATACTCCTGGTAGCGCCCGTACTGATTTTGCGCGTCCGTTGTCAGGAAAATCTTCGTCCCGTCGATCTCGAAAAATAGCCCGTAGCTGGGCATCAAAAAAAAGCCATTATTGACGTGGACCACTCGCACGAGTTGGAATTCAACGCCTTCCCAAGCAAAGCCGCCGCCGCGTTCCACTGGATGTACTGCGAAAAAACTATCGAGTGTAGCGATGTCACCTTCCAGCGATCGCATGCCACCCGAGAGGGTTCGTTCCCAAAGCTCGCTAGTCAACTCTTTGCTGAGATACAAATGGGGACATTCGCAGCGCGGATCGTACTTGCGAGTAAAGCCAATGTACTCTAGACCGCCAACGTGATCGGAGTGGAGATGGCTGATGTAAATATCAGTGATATCGAAATAAGACAGCCCAACAGAGTAAAGCGAGAAGCGAATATCCGAGCCGCAATCGATTAACAACCGCCTACCACCCGCGGTTGTTAGGAGCATGTTCGATTGAAAATTATCTGCACCGACCGTGAATGCCGAGCCAGAACCGAGAAACGTAAGCTGCATCCTGAAATTAGTGTCGCGCAGGGGACTGTGAGCAGGCGCTGCGCGGTTAAAACGCTTGGATTGCCCCAAGTCTAGCTCACTTCCCACTGACCCGACCGATTGCATCGACATGACCGACGGTGGGGTAAACCTAACACCATTGGGAACCACGCTCTCTGGGATTAAACCTCACTTCGAGCTCCAAATCTTCGAGATTCTAAAACATCCCCTTTGAGATAAAAGCGCTCTCCGGTGCACCCAGCTACAGCTTCACACCCCGAAATTCGAGTATTTATTGCACGAGATAATTAGGGCTTGCTGAAAAAGGCTGGAACCCCTGTAATGAAGGGATCTCAGCGTTTCCTATGCCAGAAAAGTGCAAGGTTATAGGCACCAGAGCCTCAAAACCCTTGCAATTGGGCCGAGAATCCGAGGCAAAAAGCTGGGGCTAGATAGTAAAAGCCAGATTCCATAAGCTCTCTGCCTCCTAAATTCGTTTTGTGGACATTTTCAGCAAACCCTAATTAATGGTGGTCGAAAAGATCGCGGTACTGCAATAAGTCAAGTTCAGAATGTACTGAAATGCATTGAAAGCAGCGTTGCGCGAGCTCCCAACGGCCTTCCCGCTGCAGCATCTGCGTCAGTTTCTGCCGCAAGCTCAGTAGGTAACGCACGTCATTGGCAGCATAGCTGAGCTGTTCGTCAGATAGATTGGCGGCGTCGCCCCAGTCAGAGCTTTGAGAGCTCTTGTCGAGTTCGACGGATTCAAGTTCTTGCACCAGAGTCTTCAGACCGTGGCTGGAGGTGTAGGTACGTGCAAGCTTACTGGCTACTTTTGTACAGTAAATCGGCCCGATACTTGCTCCAAAGGTCTGCTGCAACTGCGCGACATCGAAACGCGCGAAGTGGAAGACCTTTTCGACTTCGGGGGCGGTCAGCAAGTGGACTAGGTTCGGCGCTGACGTCTGACCGCGCGCGATACGGATGACGGTGACGGAGCCAGCCGCATCGCACAACTGCACCAAACACAAACGATCGCGGCGGGGAACGAGCCCCATTGTTTCGGTGTCGACTGCGATCGCGTCGCCGCAGAGGTATTGCTGGAGCGTCTCTTCAGACAAGTCGCGATCGCAGACTTGGAACAGGCTTGAATCGAACATGGCGCGCGGTGGTGCTGCGAAATTTTCCCGACGATACTCTAACACCGCCCTCAAGGCCGGGGCGCGAGCAATTGCGCGAGCAGTATTTCCCGGTCTCGGCAAGCTTTATGCCGATATCTCTCAGGTCGAAGTCGCCGCTGAGATTGTCGGGGTGACTCGGACTGTCGATCTAGCTTCCTGCTGCAACAGCTGTTGGGTTTGTTTGCCCTTGAAGCACTGCTTAGGTCTCGGCAACCGTTTGGGTGGGATGGCCCTGAAGTTCTGGTTAGCTCGCCGGTCGAGGCCGCCATGGAAAAAGGGACCGTCCTCGAGTCCATCGCGCGCCTGCCAGCTTAGGCAATTTCGAGGAGGCGGGACTGACTAGAACTGCAACTCTTGAAGCCGCTGTTCTTGAAATCGCCGTGTATAGCGTTAGTGGTTGAAGCGCGCGAGTATGGCTCGTTGAATGTCATCACCAGCTAGGTTCGGCAGTAGTGCCGGTGAGGGCAGCCTCGATGGAGGGGCTTTAGATTATCGGCGCTATGGAGGCGCGACGTCAGGCTGCAGCCGTGCCAAGCAGTAACTCGGCGATCGCGAAGAGCCTAGAGCTGCGGCGCATCCTCCACACCATCGCGTTCTCGCCGATACTTCGCGACGGTTTGCACGTCCTTGTCCCCGCGACCCGAGCAGTTGACAACCAGGCGCGGGCTGCCGTTTAAATGCGGGCAAAGGGTTTCCAGATAGGCAAACGCATGGGCGGTTTCG
Organism: Rubidibacter lacunae KORDI 51-2; assembly: GCF_000473895.1. Lineage (NCBI taxonomy): Bacteria > Bacillati > Cyanobacteriota > Cyanophyceae > Chroococcales > Aphanothecaceae > Rubidibacter > Rubidibacter lacunae. The sequence goes on from NZ_ASSJ01000004.1 coordinate 111,579, forward strand.
AGGGCTGGGATGATGCCTTCTAATTGCGATACCCGCTCGAAGGCTGCGATCGCCTCGGCATCGGTGACGCTGTAATACTCCGCGCGGTTGCTGTCTTTAAGGTAACTGTGTTCGGGACCGACGCCGGGATAATCGAGACCGGCGCTGATCGAATGGGCTTCGATGGGTTGGCCGTCGTCATCTTGCAGCAGGTAACTCATGGCGCCATGCAGCACGCCAGGCTTGCCGCGGGTTAACGTTGCCGCATGTTTATTGGATTGGACGCCTTCGCCGCCAGCTTCAACCCCGATCAGGCGTACGGTTGGTTCGCCGACGAACTCGGCAAATAAGCCCATGGCATTCGAACCGCCACCAACACAGGCAAGGAGAATGTCCGGCAGTCCGCCCCACAGCGCCGCACACTGCTGACGGGTTTCCCGTCCGATAACGGCATGGAAATCGCGGACTATCTGCGGATAGGGATGGGGTCCTGCAACGGAACCAAGAATGTAGTGAGTGGTCTCGACGTTGGTTACCCAATCGCGGATGGCTTCAGAGGTGGCGTCTTTGAGCGTTCCTGTCCCGGCGGTGACGGGTCGGACGGCTGCGCCGAGCAGGTTCATTCGGAATACGTTGAGCGACTGGCGCTCCATATCCTGCTTGCCCATGTAAATGACACACTCCAGGCCGAAACGCGCGCAGGCAGTTGCAGTAGCCACCCCGTGCTGTCCCGCTCCGGTCTCGGCGATAATTCGCTGCTTGCCCATGCGCTGGGCGAGCAATACTTGCGCGATCGCGTTATTGATTTTGTGCGCGCCCGTATGATTGAGATCTTCGCGCTTCAGATAAATCTGCGGGCCGCTGCCGTCGGCGCGAGCGTAGCGGGCGCTGAGGCGTTCGGCAAAGTAGAGCGGGCTGGGTCGACCGACGTAGTCTCGCAGCAGATGCTGGAGCTGTTGCTGGAAGCTCGGATCGCCACTATGGTGGTGGTAAGCTGCTTCCAGTTCGCTGAGGGCAGGCATCAGGGTTTCGGGTACGTACTTGCCGCCATAGCTGCCGAAGCGCCCGAGGGCATCGGGCTGTGGCGTTACGCGTGGCGCAACCCGTGCGGGGGTTGTTGAAGGGGGAAAGGGAGTTGCCGTCACGATCCGAATTGCTCTCGACAAACCCCATTATTATGGATTTGTCCGCGATTCTCCAGGCGAGCCTCTCAAGGGGGTCTGGTTCGGGTCGGTATTTCAAGCTTCCCGAAATGACGGTCGCGGTTGGCGTGTGAATGAGGTCGAGGCGGTCTATTGTGCCCAAGCGTTGTTGGTTGCTGTCGGTATTAGCGTGTGCCGGATTGTGGAGTGCGGCAGCGGTTCCAGCTCGAGCTCAGGCGTTGTTGCCTTACGCGCTCGAGCTAGACTTCGAGTATTTGGAGACCCAGGGACTCGCGCTTGCCCGCGATGCCGTACAGTTGCTGCGTCTCCAGCAGGTGGATTTGGCTTTACCGCGAGCAGAACTGGCCACGCAGCTCGCGCCAGACGCGTTTCAGACCTGGTTTATTCTCGGGACGCTGCAGGCCCAACGTGAAAATCCCGAAGCAGCGATCGCGGCATTGCAGCGAGCGCGCGCACTCGCGCCTGAGGAGGCAGGAGTCTCGTTCACGCTCGGGCGGGCGCACTTCATAGCTGGGGATTACCGCACCGCAGTTGAGGAGATTCAGACCGGTTTAAGATTGGAGCCCGATTCGGTTGAAGCCCTGTTCGATCTTGGTAACGCGTATCTCAAGCTCGGCGACTACGGTGCTGCCATCGAGTCCTTTGAAAATGCGGTCGATTTGGACGAAGCGTTCTGGCCGGCAATTAATAATATTGGCTTGGTGCACTACGAACAAGGCGATACTGAGGCCGCGATCGATCGGTGGGAGGCCGCAGTGGCGATCGACGATGGCTCGGCCGAGCCGCTACTCGCGATCGCCGTGGCGCACTTTGCCCAGGGCCGCCTTGAGGAAGGTATCGCCATGGGCGAGACTGCGCTGGAGCTAGACTCGCGCTACGGCGACCTGGAGTTTCTTGCCGAGAACCTCTGGGGCGAGCGTCTGTTGGACGATACGCGCGCGTTTTTTTTTAGCCCGCCAATTCGCGCCGTGCTGACACGGTTGCAAGTGGCACCGCCAACAGCATCACCGGATGAATAGGTAGCTACCGCAGGTCACATTCAAGCAATCATCGTACGTTCCCAGCCGCACCGCGCTCCCACAACTGAACGTTGGAGGAGGGCTGTGCGCCGGCCGAGCGCGGGCAACATTACTGTTTCGCGCGTCGACCAACTTGTTGAGGGCGCTAGGCTGAGGGCATTGTCCCCTCCCATAACTGCTCGACCCGCGGCAGTCGTCTGGGGAAAGGAACTCGACGGAGCATTTGTCCATCGGGGGAGACTCAGTTGCTGAACGCTTTTTGGCCGATGGGAACCGGCCGGTAAACTGTTTAGCGAGCGCGTTCGGAGTTGCGAACGCTGCTCGGATACAAGCAGCCTTAATGCTGCTCGTCGTATTCGTACGGTTGGTCATGGCAGAACAGCTCGATCTTTTAGGTGGCGGTCAGGTAGTGCCAACGGCGCTCCGTGAAGAGATGGAGCGGTCGTATCTGGAATACGCCATGAGCGTAATTGTCGGACGGGCACTACCGGACGCACGCGACGGACTGAAACCCGTGCACCGCCGCATCCTTTACGCGATGTACGAGCTGGGCTTGACGCCCGATCGCCCGTTCCGTAAATGCGCGCGCGTAGTCGGGGACGTGTTGGGTAAATACCATCCCCACGGCGAACAAGCGGTATACGACGCATTGGTGCGGATGGTGCAAGAGTTTTCGTCGCGCTATCCGCTGCTCTCCGGACACGGCAACTTCGGCTCGCTGGACAACGACCCGCCGGCGGCGATGCGCTATACCGAGACCCGCCTTGCTGCGATCGCCCAGACCGCCATGCTCGACAACATTGGCGAAACCACGGTCGATTTTATCGGCAACTTCGACAATTCCCAGCAAGAACCCGTGGTGTTGCCTGCTCAGCTACCATTTTTGCTGCTTAACGGCTGTGCTGGAATTGCGGTAGGGATGGCAACGAATGTACCGCCCCACAATCTCGGCGAACTTGTTGACGGAGCAATCGCCCTGATCGACCGTCCGACGCTGTCGGACGCAAAGCTGTTCGAACTGATTCCGGGACCGGACTTTCCCACCGGCGGTGAAATCATCGAGATCGACGGCGTGCACGAAGCCTATCGCACGGGACGCGGCACGATCAAAGTCCGCGGCATCACCAGCATCGAGCGCTTGCGGTTGCGCGGTCGCCGGCAGCAACGGACGGCGATCGTCGTGACGGAGCTGCCGTATCAAACGAACAAAGCCAGTTGGATCGAGCGCGTTGCCGACTCGGTCAACAGCGGTCGCTTGGAAGGCATCGCCGATCTCCGCGACGAAAGCGATCGCAACGGCATGCGTGTCGTCATCGAACTCAAGCGCGATGCCGACCCGGAAAGTATCCTCACTCAACTGTACGCGCGGACGGCCCTGCAATCGAATTACGGTGCGATTTTCTTGGCCCTGGTGGACAATCGTCCCTGCCAATTATCGTTACGAGAATTGTTGCTGGCATTCTTGGAGTTCCGCGAGCAGACGCTGACACGCCAGATCGCCCACGACTTGGAGGCAGCTCAGCGGCGGTTGCACCTCTCGGAAGGACTGCTCTTGGCTCTGGAGCAGCTCGATGCCACGATTGAAATCCTGCGCTACGCCGCTGACGGCACGACGGCTAAAACTCAAATGCAAGAGCAGCTCGGCATCACAGACGTGCAAGCCGATGCAATTTTGGCGATGCCCATGCGTCGCCTTACCGGACTCGAGCGCCAAAAGCTGGCCGCCGAGGCCACCGAGCTGCGCGAGCAGATCGCACGTTACCAGGACTTACTTGGCAATCGCCGCGAGTTGCTCAAAGCGATGAAAAAGGACCTGCGCGCGCTCAAGCGTCAATTCAACAACGCGCGTCGGACGCGGCTGCCGCACCGCGGAGGTGCCGGACCCAGCACAAATGTTCCGGACGAAGCGGGCGGACCTCCTGCGCTCGAAAAAACCGTCACTAAGGCAAAACGAAAACCGGCAGCGACATCAGTCAAGACTACTCCCTCGCTCTCTCGGCCGGACAGCGGGCCACCTGAGGTTGCTCAACTCGAGACCGGTTCCCTTGAAGCCATCACGTCTGCTCCGCTCCCACCTGAGCGCGACCTAGACGCCATTGTCGAAATATCCCAGGATGGATGCATCTGGTGGCGCAATGATGGCGAACAGCATATCGCTCCTGGACGGGATTCCACGGTTTCGAGTGCAGCTGGCGACCTTGTTATTTTCCGACAGCCCCTCGCTGCTGGCCCGTTGGTTGCCATTTCCGATAGTGGCAAAGCCCACTTAACCAACCTCGATGCCGTCCCTCACGTTGAGAGTGAATCGCAGCCCTTGGTAGCAGCGCTCCATGGATCGGCAACGAGCGCGATCGTGGCGTTTTTCTCCTTGCCCGAGGAGTCAGACGTGCGTATGGATCTGCTACTGCTCACCGAACGCGGCAAGCTCAAACGCCTGCCGTTGAGGGAACTAAGATCTCTAGGCGGGCGTGGACTCAAGGTTATGGACCTTAAGGATGGCGATCGCTTGGGGTTCGCGTGTCGGGCACGCGCAAGCGACGAACTCGCAATCGCCACGAGCAGCGGACGAATGTTGCGCTTGCCGATTGACGGCGAGAACGTACCGGTGATGAGTCGAACGGCACAAGGCATCACGATCGCGCGTTTGTCGGAGCGACATGGCGAGACCTTTGTCGGTTGCACGGCCCTGTTGCCAACAGACGACCTGTTGTTGTTCACGCAGCAGGGGTATGCCAAGCGCCTGCCGCTAAGCGAGCTGCCGTTGATGAACAAAAATAGTTTTGGCGCCCGCGCGCTGACCTTTGCCGACCGCCAAGATCGTCTCGCAGCCGCAACTGCAGCGGCGACAGCACAAGAGGTAGCCATCCAAACTAACGCCGACCGCATTCTAACTTTGCAATGCAGTGCGTTGGCGGCATGGGACCGCGACGGCACAGGCGATCGCCTAGATGCTTTAGAAGCAGACGAGGCGATATTGAGCGTGACCCCCGTGCAACTAACTGGGATAGATCCCGAAGATTATTCAGTTACCGATGGAAGCCATAGAAACCTCTCAATGGGAGCGAGCTAATTCCAAACCAGGGTTGAAATTTACACCATCCAATAGAGCATCTAAATCGGATCCATCGAAACAATTGCAACAACCGGCAAGCCCCACAGAAAAACCCCAAGAAACTCCAGGACAAGTACAGGCGCACTATTGTTCGGGCAAGACGCAAGCTAGGAAAATTTGTGTCCGAAGCTAGAAGGATAGGCTAGGATAGTGCAACGTCAATCGCCTCTTAAAAAACTTCTAAATTCCACCAGTACAAATGAACGATTTGCAGGCGGGTAGATCTTGACATCGTAATGGAAGTGAGTTTGAGTCACTTCCAAAAAGAAACATCTATTGTACGGTCGGTTCGGTCTTGAAGTGTGCGATCTGGTCCCTAATTTAGCGCATTTGCCTGAGTCGGGATTGTCCAGCATTCGAGATGGTTAGGCATGCCGTTCGGAGTCGTATTAGTCATAAACGATCGTTACAATCGCTACCGAAATATAATGCCTGACTATTTTGATCTTACGACTGTTGCTATTTGATATGGTTCAACTTAGTTTGCATGAGTACAAGTCTGCATATGCCGAGCGCGCGTTGGTTTCAGGCGCACCTGTGGTCTCTTCGAGTCCAGAGCTCATGGCTCGCGCGTGCCCGGATCGTGCCCGCGTGAATTACTTTCTAGGTCTGGCGTATGCAGAATGTCAAAACTACCCACAAGCTTTGGAGAGCCTTCGCGAAGCAGTTACAATCTGCTCGGACTATCCCGAGGCACTCTACCAGCGCGGGCTAATATATTTTGCTCTCGGAAATTTTCAATTCGCGATTGCCGATTTTAATTATGCTCTCCACCTTTACTCTCAGTTTTATGGCGGAACAGGTTTCGATACTGTTGGTTCAACCATCGATACAATCGAGGGTATTGTCGGAGACTTCTGCTCGCCATTGAGCGAGCGCCAACAGGCGCTTCAAGACCGAGTAGCACTTGCCAAACTTCATAACGATCGCGGACTAGCTCACGAAAAATGGGGTGACTCTGAAGCAGCTGTCGCCGATTTCAATCGCGCAGTGCGGTACGACCCCGACTTTGCGGCTGCTTACGTTCACTGTGGCAATGTCTATTACGAATGCGGCAATTACGATGCGGCAATCGACAGTTTTGGTTGTGCTCTAGTTGTCGCACCCGATAGTTCCGCAATAGTGTATCGCCGAGGTTTGGCGCGAGCGGCACGCGGGAGGGCGACAGAGGCTATTGCCGATTTCAACCACTCCATAGCACTAAACCCGGACTGTGCGAAAGTTTATCTCCATCGTGGCATCACGCATATGCAAACAGGCAACTGGATTGAGGCAGTTGCCGATTACGAACGCGCAATATGGCTCGATCCAGAGTCGGAGTGCGCTTATTTACAGCGCGGTTTGGCATATCACGAGTTGGGCGACTTCGAGGGCGCTATCGCCGACTACAATCGGTCCCTCGAACTCAATCCCGACCTCTACCACGCCTTCGAAAGCCGCGAACGCGCGCACAAGAGCTTGGAAGCTTCTTGGGAGCCCGTTCCTACACCCGACGACTTCAAGTCCGTCGCAGCTAAAGCTTATTTGTATCGGGGCATTGAGTCAATTCGTATAGGTAATCAACGCGGTGCGATCGCCGATTTCGATCATGCGCTAGCGATTGTGCCAGATAACGTCGAGGCACTCTACAACCGCAGCATTGCCTACAACAAGCTCAACGACTGTGAAGCCGCAATTGCCGATCTACGCCGTATTTTGCAATTGCACCCCGACTTTGGCAATGCCGCCGATCGAATGTTCCAACTCCAACTCGAATTCAATTCTCATAAATTCAGGTTCGGGACGATCCTGCACCCGATCTCCCGTCACTGGCAGGTGTGGTTCGCACTGCACGGTCGGTATGTTACCTGCGTCTTTGCCAGCGGCGAACGCTCCCTAGCGGAATCCGTACGCGGCCAACTCGAAACTGCCCTTGATGCTCGAGAGCTGGATGCTGCCAGGGCGATCGTAGAGGTCATCGGCAACGTCGAGTCGATTGACGGTAGCTTGCCAGTGGATCCGCTCCCGGATAATTCTGTCGAGCAAATCGAACGCCGGATGCGCCGTTTTGCCTAAATTATGACTTTAACCTGGCATATCTGGAGAGTTCCTAACAAGGGTTAGCGTTTTGCTCGTACTGCCATGTCAAATGGTCGTCAGCAGCGAGCATCTCAAGAGATGCCATATCAACTGTGCGCGATCGCAGTCACTGCTAACCTATGGGGTCGACAGGGAGCGTCAGGTCTATTTCTAGGATGAAAGCGGCGATACACGGTCGTTGAGGTTTCCGAGCGCACTCCTTAACTGCCATCTCCATAAGTTGCATTCGGCAACCACTAGGACTCGGCATGATATCAAACCCCGCCAGAACACTATCGCAACCGAAGCCCAAAAACATCTTAGTTTCCAATATTGAGATGCCTGGCCATGGAGAATGCCTTCCAGGTTTGATACAAAAGTTATTGCGCGTTTGAATACGATCGGTGTATAGAATTTACGCAACGTCCTGTACCTGGCTAATGTTGTTTTAGCCTCCGCCAAAGCTGCGATTGTTGCTCAGCCATACTGTGCGGGGCACCTGCAAAACGTTCGGGCAAGCGCTTGTGAGACCCAGCTGAGAATCAGACGGCATCCGATTGAAGTTTTTACAATTCTTGGTTGTTTATTAATTGTTATCAGCGATATGAAGATCGTTAGTCGCAAATCTCTTGGTGTGCAGCATGTCTATGATATCGGCGTCGCTCGCGACCATAATTTCCTTTTAGCAAACGGTGCGATCGCGTCGAACTGCTTCAACAAATCGCATTCGACAGCATACGCCTACGTTACCTATCAAACTGCTTATTTGAAAGCAAATTATCCGGTCGAATATATGGCAGCGCTGCTGACAGCAAGCAGCAGCAGTAGCGACAAGGTCGAAAAATATATCGACACCTGTCGCAAGATGCACATTGATGTCGAACCTCCAGATATCAACCGGTCGAACGTCGATTTCACCCCCGTGGGTGACAAAATTCTTTTCGGCTTATCTGCCGTACGGCACGTGGGTGTGGGCGCGATTGAAGCCATCTTGGCGGCACGGGATACCGGGCGGTTCGAGTCGCTTGCCAATCTATGCACGCGGGTCGACCTCGGCGTTGTCAACCGGCGAGCGCTGGAGTCGCTGATTTACTGTGGGGCGTTCGATCGCCTGCAGTCCAACCGCCGACAGCTCGTCAACGACCTCCAACCCTCGATCGCGTGGGCGCATCAGCGCGCGCGGGAAAAAGCAAGCGGCCAAACCAATCTCTTAGACTTGCTCGGCGACTCTTCAGCGACGACGGAAGACGCCAGCGGCTTCGAACAGGCACCGGCAGCAGACCCCGTAGAGGATTTCTCGTCGACAGAAAAACTCAAGCAAGAGAAGGACTTACTGGGGTTCTACATATCCGACCATCCACTTGAGTCCACGCGCCAGGCCGCGGCCGTGTTCGCGCCAATCGAACTAGCGGACCTTGGAGCGCACCGCCGCAAGTACGTTTGCGCGGTTGCCATTCTCGTGGAAGTCAAGAAAATCACTACTAAAAAAGGCGATCGCATGGCCTTCGTGCGTCTAGAAGACGTGTCGGCACAAATTGAAGGCGTAGTGTTCCCGGAAACCTTCGCACGGATCGGGTCGATGCTGGCGGAAGAAGCTCGTTTGATCGTCTGGGGCAAGGGAGAGTTCCGCGACGATCGGGTTCAGTTGATCGTCAGCGACGCCGAGCCGATCGAGCGCGGTCGCACGCTCGTCGTAGAGCTGACGGCGGACGAAGCCCTAGATCGCGTGCGCCAGCAACAGTTACAGCATGTATTGAAAGGAGCAACTGGCGAACGCGATCGCCTGCGGATTCCAGTGGTCGGGCTGGTGCAGGACGGGGAATCACACCAGCTCGTCCGCTTCGGCAGCGATTTCTGGGTGCGAGACTATCGCAGCGCCGCGCGCGAACTCGCCGCGGTCGGCTTCCGCACGCGGGTCACCCCGATCGCTTCGGACAGCTAGCTTGCGCCCCCACAACCCAATCGTTCTAGAAGGCGAGCCCTCCGCAGGGAGCAGTTCGGACTGCGGCCATCCAAAGTTTTCAAGGATCCCAAGTTTTCAAGTTGCGCTCCTTACAGAACTCGTCGCGAACCAGATTCAAGCTCGCTGGCTCTAAAGTTTGTTCCTGGGTCGACAGGGCACTAGGCATTGCGTTCGCGGACGGCTTCAAGCACGCGGGAGAAGTAGAAGCGCGTGCTCGTCATGGCTTGGCGGCGGATGGCAAACCCTTCTGCCTGTAGCGCGGCAACAATGTCGCGCTCGGTATGTTGGTAGGCGCGCGTGGTTTTGCTCGGCCCTGGGAAGAACTCGCCGATTTTCTTCAGCAGGGTCAACAGCGGCGTCTTGGGTGCAAAGCTCAGGATTAAGCGTTCCTCGCTCGAGGCTGCCAAACGCGAAATCGTTTGAACGGCATCGGCGAGTGGGTAGTGGATGAGCACGTCCAGACAAATAACCGTGTGATAGCTACCGGCGATCGCGTCCATGTCCTGCACGGAAAACGTTACCGAACTGTTGTTGCTGAGTTCTTGTTGCGCCCGCGCCTGCGCTTCACCGACCATTTTCTCGGAGATGTCGCTGGCGAAGACGCGCGCGCCGGATTTAGCGAGGGGAATGCTTAAGCTGCCGACCCCGCAGCCAACATCGCAGATCGTTTGACCGGTCGTTACCCCATCTGCCTGCAGCCATGCCAATACAGTGTCGATAGTCTGTTGGTGTCCGACGCGGATATCGCGCTGTACCTTATTAACCTCGGCGGTCGTGCCATAGATGCGTCGCCAGCGCTCGAATCCCGTTGAGTTGAAGTAATCTCTGACGATGGTCTTATCGTCAGTGCCGCGGTCGGTGGTATTCGTACCCGTCATGTAGTTGAGGCGCGTGCCGGCACGCTGCGGTTTGTCAATGAACGTTAATGAACTCTTGCGAATAACTGTTGCAAAGCGCTTGCGATCATTAAGCTTAGCGCTGGCCGGTCGCCAGTGCAATCGATTGAGTGCTCGATGCCAGCACCAGTGCAGTAATGCGTGTCCTGCTGCGACGCTGCCCGCGTAAACTTTTGAACCGAGTTGTGGGCGTGGGTCGTTACAGCCCATCCGCCTATCTCGTCATGCTGGACTCCGAGGGTCGCGTGCGCGCAACTGGGTGGGGCATCGCTCGGCTAAAGCAACCGATTGGCACTTTAGGTAGGCTTGGGCGCAACTCCTCAAGGAAGAACGCGGCAGGATCGAGCAATTAGTGACAATGCGTATACTAGCTGCATGAGCAACCCCTCGCGTACTTCGAGTCAGCCCCTCAAGACGCAACCCCCACGCTTGGCCGCTCGCATTGAAGCCGTTCTCTATCTCGTAGGACAGCCGCTGCCGCTAGCCGAGATTGCCGAACGGGCTGCCTGCGATCGCGAGGCTGCCGCTGAAGCGCTGCTCGAACTCGCAACCGACTACACCCACCGCGACAGTGCCCTAGAAGTCGTCGAGACACCTGCCGGCTATGGCTTGCAGCTGCGCGCTGTGTTTCAAGCCTTGTTGCAAGATCTGGTCCCGTCGGAATTGGGAGTTGGGGCGCTGCGAACCCTAGCCGCGATCGCGCTGAAGTCTCCCTTACTGCAGACCGAGTTGATCGACCTGCGCGGTAGCGGTGCTTACCAACACGTTCAGGAACTCGTCCAGCTCGGCTTCGTGCGCAAACGCCGCCAGAGCGACGGGCGTTCCTTTTGGCTGGAAGTCTCCGACAAGTTCCACCACTATTTTGAAATCGACGAACGCACCCAGGTAATTGGACGGGCGGCACCCTTGCCTGCCGAACATTCTTCCGTTGAAACCGGCGATCGCGCAGACTAAACTAGACCGAGATCGAGCGGTTACTGACATCCGCACCGTACACAATTGGTTCGCGATCGCACCCTTCGCACCCGGGAAATCGCCATCTGGAACGTCAGGATCCGAATGACGATCTAAAGTAGAGAGAACATCTTCAACAGTTGCTAATGGTATTCGACCCAGAATTCTTCAACGCCAATGCCCAGGAGCAATCCCAGGCAGAGACAGAAGCGGGCGACAATCTGCTGCTGCAGTACCTTCAAGAGCAAAACCCCGAAATCCTCGCCCAGGTGGCGCGAGCGGTAACCCCCGAAGTCAAGCAAATCGTTTCCCAAAACGTGCAAGGGCTATTGGGAATGCTACCCAATGAAGCCTTTCACGTGCAGGTAACGACCGATCGCGAAAATCTCTCGACGCTGCTGGCATCAGCGATGATGACAGGTTATTTCCTGCGCCAGATGGAACAGCGCATGGAATTAGACATTAACTTGCACGGCGGTCTGAATTTTTAGCTCCACTCCCTCCTCGATTGAGGTCAGTCGCACCGAGTTCGGGCGATCGAGCACCGCCAGTGGCTGGCGTGCATTACCGACAAGCACTCCCACGCGCGCCGTTCGCCCCGCCGGCGAGTAGTGCGTTTGCATGTTCCTCAGAACTCGCCTCGCCCTAATGCACCCTATTTTCAATAGGCAAAGGTTGTTGCAACAGGGTGCGCGAAACTCCTATGATTGTCAACAAACCAAAGCTTATTGAGGGAGGGCGTCCGTGACTGCTCACACTACAGACTCCCTGAAGGCGGAGTTGAATGCGCGCGGCTGGCGCATGACGCCCCAACGCCAGACGATTTTGCACGCATTTCAAAAGCTACCCCGCGGCGACCATCTCAGCGCCGAAGAGCTGTGCGACTTTTTACAACAACGCGGCGAAACCGTTAGCTTGTCTACGATTTACCGCAGTTTAAAGTTGATGACGCGCATGGGTATCCTGCGCGAACTCGAACTCGCCGAGGGTCACAAACACTACGAACTCAATCGCCCGCATCCACACCACCACCACCATCTCGTGTGCATTCAGTGCAATCGCACGCTCGAATTTAAGAACGACTCGGTCCTCAAACAGTCGCTCAAGCAAGCAGAGAAAGAAGGGTTGCAGCTTATTGACTGCCAGCTGACTGTAATGACTATCTGCCCAGAAGCCATCCGTTTGGGCTGGCCGTCGGCATTGCCGAGCAACTGGATGTGCGCGCGCGCCCTTTCCGAAGGTCATGACGGCGATCGCATTGCGGCACTAGCAGCAGCAACCGTGGCGCATGAGTCCCAAATGGACGCGACCGAGGCGGATGGGGAACGCCAGTCTGCAATCGAGTAATCTCGCAAATGGTCGAACCAGAAATCGTTTCCAGCCTACTGGGTTTTCTGCAGTCTTATCGCTAGTCTTCCCGCACGACCGCGGCTGCCGAGTTTCCGTCACCGCGGGTGCCGAAGAACCATAGTGCCGCGGCGGCCTCGGCACGCGTTACTGGCTTTTGCGGTTGTAGCAGGCGCGTGAAGCCATACACTCGCCGGATATTGGCGCGATCGCCGTTATTGTAGTCGGCGAGAACGGCTGATAGTGCAATTGGGTCGACTTGTTCTATATCCTGAAATCCCCAGGCAGCCCGGACTGTCTCCACGGTTGCTGTCGGAAGTCCCTGGCGCAGGTCCAGTGGCACCTTCCACAACAGCAGCGTTTCTCGCGTAAGGGGTGCCTCGGGGCGAAAGCTCTTTACGGTAAGATCGCCGCTCAACTGCGAAGGAATCAGTCCTGCTTCAGCCAGTCCCTGTACGGCAGGAAACTCTGGAGCCGAAGGCGGTACGTCTGCAAATACCGGGTCCTCAGTTACCGCAATAGCACGCAGACGATCGCCTGGACGCTCGCGCATTAGGTTGTTTGCAGCCACGAGCCAGCGGGCGAAGTCCCCGCGGGAAACGGGCTCGTTCGGCACGAAACGATCTCCTGTTGCCGCATCCAGCACGCCAAGAGCCGCTACGTCGCGCAGATATGGTTGGAGTGCTTCGGGTGCTGCTGAAATGTCGACGAATGTTTTCGGTCCGGGCGCCACTGCAGGCTCGAACGATTCGGATTCTGGTGCATCGTTGCGCGCAGTATTGCCGTTTGCATGCGTTTCTGCGGGGGGGGTGGCAGCTCCGCCCGCATCGGGTGGCGTATAGTCCGGCGGCGTAACGCGCGTCTGCCTCTCGTAGGTCAAGGCGATCGTTGTCGGCTCCGTGAGGTTGGCTTGCGTCAACTCGATCCTGGCATTGAGATTGCCGCGTCGAGCGCTCAGTTTCGTCGGGTCGATGGCGGGCTCGGACGCGATCTCTATCGGGTCCAGGATCCAACCGTCCTCGTTTAGGACGCGCTTGTAGAAGCTGGCGATCGGCGTGAGCCCGCTGTCCGACTCCCACAGTACGCGACCGCGATTGTCGGCTGTATCATCGTCTAGCAGTCGTACCTCTGGATACACCGGGATGGCTTCCGGTAACGCTTCCGGTCGGGTAGCATTGGCGGCATCGGCATCTCCGAACTCCGGTGCGAACGTCTCCGTCACCTCGGGCCCATTATTCAAACCCGGATCGGGAGCCAGACGCTCTTGCCAGGCAGCATCACTGCTGCAGGCACTCAACCATCCGAGTGCCCCGATCGCGATCGCGCAGCGCACCAGCCCGCGAATTTGAAACCGACTCAACTTCCGCAAACCCCCTTAAACGCAGGGACCTAACGCCTTTAAGCTAGCGCAGTCGCAGCGGTTGTTGAAGGGTGGCTGTGCTATGTCTGGTATCGTCATCCTGTCACTCGAGAGAACACTTGTGGTTGCAATTCGGTGCGGAGATCGCGCGTTTGCCAATATCGAGGCGATCGTTTTCGACAAAGACGGCACACTGGAAGACTCTCTATCGTTCCTACGAGAGCTGGCCCGACGGCGGGCGCGATTTATCGACGCGCAAATTCCGGGTACGGGCGACCCACTGCTTATGGCTTGCGGCATCCAAGACGAGCGCATCGACCCCACTGGCATGATGGCAGTGGGCAGCCGCAGCGAATGCAAAATTGCCGCTGCCGCTTACATCGCCGAAACTGGGCGGAGCTGGTCCGAGGCGCTGGCGATCGCGGAGATGGCTTTTGTAGAAGCCGATCGCACCCTACCGCGCACCGTTGATGTATCGCCGCTGTTTCCAGGCGTGCGCGCAACGCTAGAAACCTTACATGCCGCTGGCGTCCAACTCGCCATTCTTTCTGCCGATTCCCCAACGGGCGTGGCTGCCTGTGTCGAGCGCCACGAACTCGGTGCGTACTTTCGGGTGTTGGCGGGGGTCGAAAGCGGTCAGAATAGTAAGCCCGATCCGCAGTTATTATTAAAGGTTTGTCGCACACTGAACGTTTCGCCAGCGATGACGCTGATGGTGGGCGACTCGGCTGTCGATATAGAGATGGCCCGCCGGGCCGCGGCCGCGGGTGCCGTGGGAATTGCTTGGGACGGCAGCACTGCCGAATGCTTGGCTGCTGCCGACATTGTCTTAGCTCGTCTCGACGCGATCGTAGCCCATACCGAGTAAGACACTTGTCCGCCGTTAAAGGCTGCACCCACCCGTTGTCCCGGTGGCAGCAGCAGAATGCTGTTATGATGCATCCTGAAAAGCGCTGCGATCGTGCTATTGGCAATTTCCACCACCTATGATAATGCCGACCTGCGATCGGACCGCAGGCGATCGCGCCAATTACTTAAAGTTCCGGAGGGCTGCGAACTTTGTCTCGTCGATATCTTTTCAGTTCTGAATCGGTTACGGAAGGCCATCCCGACAAGATCTGCGACCAGATTTCCGACACGATCCTCGACGCCCTCCTTGCCGGAGATCCCAGCAGCCGCGTTGCGGCTGAGGTCGTCGTCAACACGGGTTTAGTGCTCGTAACCGGGGAGATCACGTCGCAAGCAGCGATCCACTATGCCAACCTCGTGCGCGAGAAGATTGCCGAGATCGGCTACACCGATGCCGATAATGGTTTCTCCGCCGACAGCTGCTCGGTCATGATCGCAATCGACGAGCAGTCGCCCGACATCTCCCAAGGTGTCTCTGCAGCGCGCGAATCTCGATTAAGCAAAAGCGACGACGAGCTCGATCGCATCGGTGCAGGCGACCAGGGATTGATGTTCGGCTTTGCTTGCAACGAAACCCCCGAGCTGATGCCGCTGCCGATCAGCCTCGCCCACCGCATCACGCGCCGCCTCGCGCTCGTTCGCAAGTCCGGAGAGCTGGGCTATCTGCGCCCGGATGGCAAGAGCCAAGTGACGGTGGTTTATGAAGACGGCAAGCCCGTCGGCATCGACACGATTTTGATCTCCACCCAGCACGATGCTGAAGTCGGTGGCACCACCGACGAAGCTGCCGTTCATGCCCAGATCAAAAGGGATCTCTGGCCGACAGTCATCGAGCCGGTGTTTAGCGACCTCGCTATTAAACCCGGCGACACCACCAGGTACCTAGTCAATCCAACGGGTAAGTTTGTCGTCGGCGGCCCTCAGGGCGATTCGGGTCTGACCGGACGCAAGATCATCGTCGATACCTACGGCGGCTATTCCCGTCACGGCGGCGGTGCCTTCTCGGGCAAGGACCCAACGAAAGTCGATCGCAGTGCGGCTTACGCAGCGCGCTATGCGGCGAAGAACATCGTCGCGGCCGGCTTGGCCGACAAGTGCGAGGTACAGCTGAGCTACGCGATAGGCGTGGCGCGCCCGGTCAGCATCCTTGTGGAAACCTTCGGGACCGGCAAGGTGGATGAAGAGCGCTTGTTGGAGCTCGTGCGCGACCACTTCGAGCTGCGTCCGGCAGGTATCATCCAAGCCTTCAACCTGCGCGGGTTGCCCGGTGAGCGAGGCGGTCGCTTCTTCCAAGACACGGCAGCATACGGTCACTTCGGTCGCCCAGACCTGGATCTGCCTTGGGAGCGTACGGACAAGGCCGCGCTCCTCAAGGAATCGCTCGCGGTTAACGCTTAAGCATCCATCTGGTCAGTGCCAGTTGAGACCGCACCGAATTCGGTGCGGTCTCGGCATTTTCAAGTCGCAGGCGATCGCATCTCGGTCGTTCAACCGCGCGGATTGCTGCCGCCGGACGATCGGCACGGACAAACACAAAAAATGGGACAAACCGGCACGAGACAAACTCGATGCCTGTTTGTCTCGCAATGAAGTCGGTTGCCTCTATGCACTGAAGTAGCGAGCGGTCGGATGGTATGCCACGATCGCCGTCGTGGACTGCTCCGGATAGAGCTGCTCGCTCTCATCCATATACATCTTCAAGCGATCGGCGCCGAGCAGCTCTAACAGCGCGTACTGATCTTGAATGTTCGGGCAAGCTGGGTAACCAAAGCTGAAGCGCGAGCCGCGATAGCGCTGTGCGAGTACGTCGCGAATGCTGTCCGGATCCTCAGCTCCGAAACCGAGTTCGCGGCGAACGCGAGCATGTCCCCATTCCGCCAGAGCTTCGGCTACTTGAACCGCCAAGCCGTGGAAGTAGAGGTAGTCGGTGTATCTGTCGTCCGCGAATAACTTTTGAGCGTATTCGGTGGCAATTTCACCGACCGTTACAGCCTGCATCGGGAACACATCGACGATGCCAGAGCCCTTTGGGGCGTAGTAATCAGCAATGCAGTAGCGCTTGAGCGATCGCTGACGCGGGAACTCGAAGGTGGCAAGCGGCTCTAGGTCATCGGGGATGCAACCGGCGGCCTGAACGGCTTCCGGATCGTACAAATGCACACTATTGCCCTCAGAGTGGCAGGGGAAATAGCCGTAGACAAGCCGCGGTTCAAGGAGTGCTTCGGCTTTAACACGCTGTTGCAAGTCCTCCAGAATCGGATAGACTTTCTCCTGAAGAAACGCGTCGTATTCTTCGCGCGATCGATCCTTCGGTTTGCGGAACTGCCACTGTCCGGCAACCAATGCTTGCAAATCTAGGTACCAAAGCAGCTCGTCGAAGGGAATCTCGTCTGCGGTCACGAGCTGTGTGCCCCAGAACGGCGGCGTCGGCCGCTCTGTCTCGACCGCAATTGCCTCGGAGCGGTTCTTGTCTTTGACTTCGGGGGTCTCTGGGCAATCGCTTTGCTGCGTAGGGGATGCGGTTTGACTGTTACTACCATTGCCAGCGGCAACAGTTGCCTCTTGTGCAGCGCGACCGTTGCCGTTCCCAGCCGTCGCGATCGCCTCAGCTTCATCTGCAGCGGCATCCGCCAAAAAGCCTTTCAGGTCGTCCCACTGGTTGGTGGACTTGGCGGGCATGAGTTTGTCCATGAAATTGAGGTCGGCGAAGGCATCCTTGCCGTACACGACCCGACCGTTGTAAGTGTTCTGGCAGTCTTCATTGACGAATTTCGGCGTTAGTGCCGCGCCGCCGAGGATGACCGGGACTGTAATGCCTTCGCGGTTAAAGACTTCCAGGTTATCTTTCATGAATGCCGTGGATTTCACGAGCAAGCCGCTCATGGCAATGCAGTCGGGATTGTGCTCGCGATAGGCTTCGATAATGGTCTCGACCGGCTGTTTTATGCCGAGATTGATCACGCGATAGCCGTTGTTGGAGAGGATGATGTCGACGAGGTTTTTGCCGATGTCGTGGACATCGCCCTTGACCGTCGCGATGACAAAGACGCCCTTAGCATTGTCACTTGCTTCGTCTTTCTCCATGTGGGGTTCGAGGTGGGCGACGGCTGACTTCATCGTCTCGGCCGACTGCAACACGAACGGCAACTGCATCTGACCGGACCCGAACAGTTCGCCTACGGTCTTCATGCCGTCGAGTAGGTAGATGTTGATGATCTCGAGCGGCGAATATTGCTGTAGGGCTTTGTCTAGGACGTCATCGAGGCCGATGCGTTCGCCGTCAATAATGTGCTGCCGAAGTTTGTCTTCGAGGGAGAGGGTACTGAGGTCGGTCGCCATACTCGACGCTTTCTGCCCTGCGAAGATTTCAGTCAACTTCGTCAGCGGGTCGTATACGCAGATGTCGTTTTCAAAACGGCGGCGGTCGTAAATTAAGTCGCGGCACACCTCTCGGTGCTCCGGCTCGATTTTTGCCAGCGGCAGAATCTTGCTCGCACTGACGATCGCCGCATCCATCCCCACAGCCATGCACTCGTGCAGGAACATCGAGTTCAGGACCACGCGAGCGGCGGAGTTCAACCCGAAAGAAATATTCGAGACGCCGAGGATAACGTGACAGCCGGGCAGTTCCTTGCGGATGCGTTGGGTGGCGACGATGGTTTCGCGGGCGTTAGCGCGGTCATCTTCGATACCGGTCGAGATCGGTAGCGCCAGTGTATCGAAGAACAGTTCGTGGGCGGGAATGCCGAATTCCACAGCTTGGCGGAAGGCCCGCTGAGCGATCGCGAATTTCTTCTCGGCGATGCGCGCCATGCCCTCTTCGTCAATGGTCCCAATGACCACGCCCGCTCCATAGCACTTGGCGAGTTCTAGGACTTTTAAGAAACGCTCCTCGCCGTCCTCGTAGTTGGTGGAATTCAGGATGCACTTGCCGCCGGCAACCTTCAAGCCGGCTTCCATCTTTTCCCACTCGGTGGAGTCAAGCATCAGCGGCAGGGTGACATTATTCACCAAGCGCGACGCCAGCTCGTACATGTCGCGCTCGCCATTGCGCCCCACGTAATCTACGTTGACATCGAGGATCTGCGCGCCTTCACGCACCTGAGATTTAGCAATCGACACCAACCCATCCCAGTCTTCTCGGTTCAGCAGTCCCCGCATTTTTTTGGACCCGCTGGCGTTCAGTCGCTCGCCGACGATCAAGAACGAGTTCTCTTGGTTGTAGGTTTCGGTGCTGTAAATCGACGCGGCGGCCGGTTGGAAATGGGGCTGGCGCTCCTTCGGCGTGAGGACGCGAGCGACTTCAGCGAGCTGTGCGATGTGGTCCGGACGCGTGCCGCAGCAACCGCCAATCAGCCGTACGCCGAGATCCTCGACAAAGTGCATCAGCTCCATCCGCAACTCCATCGGCGTCAGGCGGTAGTGCGCTTTGCCACCAACGTTCTCAGGCAGACCCGCATTCGGGATACAGGAGATGAGGAAGGGCGAGTGCTCCGACAGGTAGCGGATGTGCTGCTTCATCTGCTCGGGACCGGTAGCGCAGTTCAGTCCCAAGATGTCAATCGGGTAGCGCTCCAGGATTGCTAGGGCCGCACTAATCTCGGTGCCGACGAGCATCGTGCCCATCACTTCCATCGTGATCGACACCATCAGCGGCAGGCGATCGCCTTTCTTAGCAAAAACGTCCTCAATTGCATTCAGGGCTGCCTTGATCTGCAGCACGTCCTGGCAGGTTTCCACCAGTAGGAAATCGGCCCCGCCGTCGTAGAGACCTTCGGCTTGCTCGAAGAACGACGCCTTCATGCTGTCGAAGTCGATGTGTCCGAGGGTGGGCAACTTTGTAGTCGGTCCCATGGAACCGGCAACGAAGCGCGGCCGCTCCGAAGTGGAGAACTCGACGGTGACGCGCTTGGCCAGTTCGGCAGCGGCTTTGCTCAATTCGTAGGCTTTGTCCGCAAGATCGTATTCCGCCAGCACGATCGAAGCACTACCGAAGGTGTCGGTTTCGATGACGTCAGCACCAGCAGAGAGAAACTCGCGGTGAACCTGTTCGACGGCTTCGGGCTTGGAGAAGACCAGATATTCGTTACAGCCTTCGTATTGCGCGCCCCCGAAGTCCTCTGCCGTCAGGTTCTGGGTCTGCAGCGACGTTCCCATCCCGCCGTCAAAAACGAGCACGGGACGCTCGGGGGAGTGAATGCGCTTGAGAAAGGTGCTGTTCATAGGACGATCCGGGAGTTAGAGCTCGTGGAGCGGGCAATCGCAAGCGATCGCGGGGCGTTTTGCCTATCCACAGTCGTTACCTACTGTTACTTAGTTTAAAGAAGAGTTGCAATTCCCGTGTCAGAACCAATACCTCCCGAACGGGATGCGTCAGGTGCTGCATTGGTGACAATCTGCTATGTGTTGCTTAGGTTACAATGCGCTCTGCGGTTCGGTCCAGGCTCTTTGGGCGCATTCAGCAGGGTTTCAACCGTCGGGGGCAACTTTTGTTGGGGATGCCTCGCGGTTGTTGGGGATGCCTCACGGTTGCTGGATTACATTGCGTTGCGATGGATCGATCCTCGATCGTGTCCGGTGACTTCGCGCTTGAACTCGATTTCCCTTGTTTGTGGTCGGTGACGACATCATAAAGCCACGACTAATTGCCAACTCATGACAGTTGCATGATGTGTGGCACCACACAAGTGGTTGCAAGTTTCGACTCAGTCGCATGCATTGTTGCAAGGGTTGCTGGAGTTGTATGTGTAACGCTAACGAGGGGGAGCAACCGCACGCTCACGCCAATGGCATTTCCGGATCTTTGCGCTCTGAAGCTGAGGCAGGATCGCGATTGCCGTAGTAGCTGGCTACCAGTGCGACCAGAAACCACCAAATTGTCGCGATCTGCGGTCGGTACAAGACAGTATCGACGAGCCCGTGGGCAAGCATGCCAACCATCGCAGCGCTGGCACCGACAATCCATATGCCCTCGCGATCGCCCCGCTCCCGCAACTGCAGGAACTGATACCGCGCTCGCCAAGCAATCGCGCCGATGAGTGCCACGAATGCCGTAAATCCTGCAAATCCCGCTTCAACGGCAATTTCGAGGTAGATCGAATAGGCACTCAAGGCATCGTAATTGGGGCGTTGATAGAGCGGATACACGCGGTTGAATGCGTCGTTGCCCGGGCCGATACCGAGCAGCGGCCGATCGCGGATCATATCCAACACCGCTGTCCAAACGGTCAACCGGAAGTTGTTGCTGCTGTCCTCGCGGCCGGCAAAGATACTCGTCGCTCGCAAGCGCAGGCTTTCCGATGTCCCCAAGGCTGCTCCCACCAAGCCAATCCCCAATAGTCCAGATAGTGGCAGCAGCGATCGCCGCCAGAACGGACTGAGGTACTCGTCCCACCAAAAGCGCAACATCAACAAAAACGCCAGCAGCGCTGCCAACATCCCGATCCAGCCACCGCGACTGTCGGTAAAGACCAAACACGCACCGTTGACACCAAACATCGTCAGCGCCAGCAGCTTCTGCGATCGGGTCTGCCAGACTAGAAATGCCGACAAACTCAGCGTGACGGCTGCAATTAAGTACCCGGCTAGCAAGTTCGGGTTGCCCAGATAGCTGTATGCGCGCGTATCGCCCGCTAGCGCCGACTCCGGATCGTTCCAGGTGGCGAGCTGTTCCACGCCAAATAACTGCTGCCGCACGCCATAGATGCTGACAACCAAGGCGACCAGCAAAAAGACGGCGATCGCCGCGTTGCGAGCGCGCGCGGCGCGCAGAACTCGCGTGCAAAATGCAAACCACACTAAGTACAGCGAGAGCTTCAGCCATCCAGACACTGCGGCATCGCGGACGGGTGAAAACGCCGTTGCTATGGTTACCACGCACCAAAAAAGCAGCACCCCAAGGTGGACGGGGGTTGCTCCAAGTCCGTCGCGATCGGTCAGCGTCAGCAGCAGCCAAAACCCTGCAGTTGCCAGTAGCAACAGCCCAATGAGCCCCGTTGCTACAAACGGCGCGATCGCGAACGTTGCACAAACCAGGAGCGTGCCGAGCGGTTCCGCCCAGCGCAACAGCCAGCTGCTCTGCCGCCAGGGATGGAACAATCCCACGAGCTGATAAGCCCAACTCCCACTGCGCCAGCGCTGCAGGAAAGAATTCGCAGCGTTGGCGGTGGCAAACGAGTTTTTGGAGCAGCCAACAGGTGCAGTCATGAACGGATGCGCTCCTCGTGCGTATCACCTGCAGCGACGTGCGGCAGCCATGGGAGTTGCCAGTCCCAAATCTTGCTAAGCCACCGACCGCTCGTCCAACGCGAACGTATTAAAACGGCAGCCCAACGGCTAGCGCTTGCTACCTTAAGCTATCTTCGCGCGATCGAGGCGGCAATCGCCAAGCATCCGCGTGCTACAGCTGGATTATTTGCAGTGAATTATTCCCAGGCGGGATGCGCCATCAGGGCAGCGAAGGGACGCACGCCGCGGAGCTGGTTCGATAAAGGCAAATGCCCGCGCGGAGCGCTAGTATCCCAGACAAACTCGTCGGGATAGCGCGTCCAAACATTTTCCTGCTTCCAACCAATGCGCGGCCAGAGCTTCTCGAAGTTCTGGCCGACAGACAACCACAATTGCTGCTGTACCGAGAAACCAAACTTACCCTCCGAGTAAGCAATCCAGAGGCGATCGAGCGTCCGTAAATCCGCTACTGGCAGGTTCTCGACCTCGGTGAAATACAGCCACTGTCGCTTGCTCGTATCGGGTCCGACCAACTGGCACAGGGCTTGCAGCGTCAGGCGATCGGCGTATTGATAATCGCGTGCCACCAGGGCATCGATCACCGGCTGATAATCGATCGCGCCCTGGGTGATAGGAGGAACCACGCCCTGAGGGAGCTTCTCAGAAAGAAACGCCCGGATTGCTGGCGAGGCGACAGCGCACAAAACTTGGTGGGCTTTACCGCCCCCTGGCCCGTTGTCGTGTAGGCAAAACTCCTGCAAGAGAGCAATACCGCGATCGCCCAAAGCAGCGAGGCGATCGATCGCAGTCAGTTGGTCTTTGATAGCAGCATCAAACAGGAGGCAGCGAAGACCGGATAGCTCGGTGTCCGAATCGGTGCCGGCAGCAGAGGCAAGGTCGTGTTGGCTCATCGAGCGACAGCGAGATAGTAGCAAACGTTAAGACGGCTGCCAGCCGAAGTGCAAAAGTCCGAAAAACTCTTGCAGCTTGGGAGGGGCTGGCAGTAAATCATATTTAAACTATATCGGCACGCCTGGGGGCTTAATTGTCGCAACGGCTCTTTCCGGGGGAAGGGCAAGCTCGACCGCAGTCCCCCTCAAGGTAGTTCCGAGACGGCAGATGCGCTTAGCTAGCTGATGGGGCAGGGGCTTTACCGGCAGTTGGAAGGGACGTTGATGCTTTAGTAGTGCTCTTGGCTTCTACAGGGGCGAGTTCGATGTGGTTGAGCAGGGTCGTTACGAAGGCAAAAAGTAGGAAGGGCAGCGAAATTACCAAAATTAGCCCGACAGTTGCTAAGGCGTATACTTCGCGCGTACTACTCCACAGTGCCATTGCCGACGCGAGGGTTACGAAAATCACCAGCAGCCACACGACGATCTGACCGTAGATGTCGCCGAATGTCAGGGTGCAACGGAATCGGTAGCGTTCCTCAAGCAGTCGATTGCTCATGTCTGACCTCAATATTTCGGAATATGATTCTAAAGGTTTCGGTTTATCTCCCCAAGTTAATCGGCGATCGCTTGCTGGCCCGCGATCGCAATATTTTTCAACGCCTTGCAAACTGTTGTTACACACCAATGTGCTCTTTTCCTATCGTGCGGTCCGAGAGTCTCGCTGCATTGCCACGGCGTCGGACTTCCACGCTCGCTTGCTAGCGGGTCTGGAAAATGTTTTGCATCATCGGTCGCTTGACACGAGCAGCAGCGCGATCTAGATCTTCAATCTCGCCTGCATCCAGCGACCAGCCCAACGCTCCTAGGTTATCGGTTGCTTGTGCAGGGTGCTTCGCACCGGGAATGGGAATCGTCCCCTTGCACACGCACCAGTTCAACGCCACTTGTGCCATCGTTTTGCCGCGGGCATTGGCGATCGCGCGCTGGCAGTCTAGCAGCGGTTTCGCGCCGGGCAACAGCCGACGAAACAGCCAACTGCGCAATCCACCCGGCAAGTTCGTCCTGTCGTACTTGCCGGTCAGCAATCCGAGCGTCAGTGGGCTGTAGGCAATCAATCGAACACCGAGTTCGTCACAAACAGCTTTGATGTCGAGTTCGCTCACAGTGGCGGTTGCGAGCAACGAATACTGTACCTGCAGGGTTGCCAGGGGAATACCTTGCTCGGAAAAGCGCTTATGGACGCGCCGCAATGCTATCGGTCCGTAATTCGATAGCCCGATCGCTTTTACCAACCCGCGGTCCCACAGTTCAGCCAAACCGTCTAGTAGTGGTCCTTCCTGCCAGGGCAGATAATTTTTCGGGGACCAATGAAGCTGAGCGAGATCGACGGGACGGCCGAGGCGGCGAGAGGACTTCATACAGGCAGCAACCAGCGATTGCCGCGTCAGCCGCCATGGGTAAACCGCGAGCTTGGTCGCGATGCAGAGCGCGTCGAGGTTGGGACCGGTATAAGCTCCTGCGAATTCCCCCAGAAGCTGCTCGCTGCGGCCGTTCAACCGACCCGTGCCGTAAGAATCGCCCGTATCGAACCACGTAATGCCTTTAGCGAGGCACCTTTGGAATGTGGACTCTAACTGCGCGTCCATGCTGGTGTCGTATCCCCATAGCAACCGGTTGCCCCACGCCCAGGTACCACACCCGATGGGTGAGAGCGAGAGGGCGGGAGCGATCGCGATGCGGTCTGCAGCAGTCATTACTTTCATTGGCGAACGAGCTGCGATCTTATTAGCGAGTCAATACAGGTCGAGAGTTTAGCGCGAAACGGCTGTCGAGCCATAAGCAATCCCCGCCGATAGGGCAAGGTAGCGATCGAGGGTAACTTCAGCACCCGCTTTTCTTTGTGTGCTCGTGCGTCCATCCCACTATCGAGCAGCAGCAAACAGCAAGGACATGCCATTGCTGGCGGCTCTTGATAAGGTGGAGGCTTTGCATGAAGCGTTTGGCTCGAAAAGAGCCAATACATCAGTTCGAGCGCGAACGCGGGGATGGGATTAATTTGTGGTTTCGTGACATACACTTGCGAAGAAAGGCAAGGTTTACCTCAGCATCGCCATTAGTCCGGCTAAGGCTGTGAGCTATCTTGAAACCCCAGTATCGATTGCACTTATTAACTAAAGACTACCGTTGTGACTGGCGACCAGGCGGTAGCATGCAAATCCAGTTGAGCGTTTGCCCAGACAATACTTGTGGGCTTTCAACTCCATTATCGCGCTTGACTTACTGCAGCAGCTCCACCACCCACTCGCGGATGTGGGCATTGACTCGCTCGGGAGCTTCGTCGTGAGGACAATGCCCAGCAGGTACGAACACTTCGGATGCTTCTGGCAGGAACTCTCGGAAGCGCGGCGATCGCTCGCGCACTCTCATCCACGGATCGCCTTCGCCCCAAAGCAACAGAACCGGGCAGCGTACCTGCGGCAGCAACACGTCCAGCGGGTCCCCCTGTGGTGTCTTGAACACTGCCGCGAACACCTGGGGCGCGCCGCGATCGCACGACGGGCGGTAAATGTCCTCGATCAACTCCGGGGTGACGGCGCCGCGATCCACATACACCTGCTCTAAAGTCCGCCGAATCACCCAGCGCTGCCGCACGTACTGGAACAGGAGAAAACTCGCCCAGGGTTGCAAGAGGAGCGATCTCAGCCCATCGCGGAACAGCGCCTGGAGTGGATTATTCCGCGTCGGCATCGTCGTCTCTGAGTTGTCGCCGAACGGACCTGCACTGTTGAGCAACACCAAACCGCTCGCCCACTCGGGGTGCTTGGCCGCCATTGCCAGAACTGCGTAACCGCCTAGAGAATTGCCCGCCAGCACAGCCGGTCGCCGCACCACTTCTGTAAGGAACGCATGTAACTGCTCGCGCCACAAGCCGCCGTCGTAGACGAGATCGGGTTTTGCCGATCGCCCAAAGCCCAACAGGTCGATCGCCCACACTTCGAAATCTGCTTGCAGCTCGGCGACGTTCTTGCGCCAGTGGTCCGTGGATGCTCCGAACCCGTGAACCAACACCAACGGCGGGCGATCGCTCGACCCCGCACGCACGTAGTAGATCGAGTGTCCCTGCCACTGCCAGTAGATACCCGGAACGGCGGCAGGGATGACGGTTTGTACCATGACCATTAAGAAATGTTAATTATCTTCATCATATGGCTTGGCAAAGGCTTTCGGCGATCGCGCCTGGGATCTGTGGCGATCGGACGTGCATGTTGCGAAATGTGACATCGGTATAAGATGAGGGAATTATATTGTGATCGGTGCAACCACGTTGCCGGTCTGAATTCGAGCCGATTGCACAGGAGATCGAGCGTGCCTGCCGAGATTTTGACAAAGCCTTCCATTGGTGTCGTCGAACGGAGCGATACTGTCCGCAAGCCCGCTCCTCGCTACCGGGTGTTGCTGCATAACGACGATTTCAACCCGATGGAGTACGTCGTGCAAGTACTGATACAGACCGTTCCCGGACTCACGCAGCCGCAGGCGGTCAGCATCATGATGGAAGCGCACAATACGGGCGTTGCACTGGTTATTACCTGTGCGCTCGAACATGCAGAGTTTTATTGCGAAACCCTTCAAAATAAAGGCTTGGCGAGCACGATCGAGCCGGACGATTAAAGTCTGACGGCTGCGATCGCCAGGGAACGAGGGCATAAATCAATTGCCACCGAAGCCGGATAATTTGGAGCCATAGATTTCGAGGCTGCCAGCAAGGGGGCAGCAAGCCGCGTTGTAATTTTCAGCGTGTGCCTTCAGTGCAAATCGGCAACGGCAGGGTGGAAGCGATGGTTTTGAGGGTTGGGGACTGCAGGGATTTGAGCCGTGCGTCCCCAGGTTGCAGGAGGAGCAAGATTGGTGTTGGAAGGAGCTTTACAGTTAGTCGAGATAGATAGAGGTCAGGGTTTTTCGCCGGGAGCGTTGTCAACAAGTGCGCTCCCTATTTTCTGAGGTTAGTCGCTGGAAGCTCCACGCTGCCTATCCTTGAATCGATTAATTCACCCCCTCAGGGTTGAAAACTCAGAGGGCTGCTAGCCTCAACAAGTTGCGGGAGCGCATCCGGTGGTGGCTCAAGCGCGGCAATTTACGCGATTAGTCGCGATTAGTATCGTTGCCGTACCGGGATCCGGTAGCGATAGGTGCGACCCGAGTAACGTCTGGACGGACGGGGCCGGTAATAGTGGCGCTGGTGGCAACAATCATATTGGTGCTGGAAATAGCAATCGTCCGAGTGATAGTCGTAGTGATAGGTTGAGCGGTAGGGGGTGTAGCTGCGTCCGCGCTGCCGGCGCAGCTCGCCACCGCCCAGTTCAACAGTTATCGTTGGAGTTTCAACCGTCAAGCGCCCTCGCGATTCGTAGGCTCGGCGCGGGCGGTTGTAGCGGTAACCGCGATCGTAGTCTCGGCTCCTGTGCCCGGTCTGCACCCGAAAATCGACCTGCGCTCGGGCGGCAGTGGGGGCGAGTAGAACCCCTGCCAGGAGTACGCCCGTAGCCAATCTTAAGACCCAGCACGATCGCGATCCATCCTCGGACATTACCGGAACCTCCGCTGCCATCTAAATCTATTGTGAGTTGGCCTCCAGCTGCGATGTTTAGGACATTTATGTAAAAGTGTTTTCAGTTTTCTGCAAGTGAGCGATCGTCACAGTTCCTTCCAAGATGCATTTCGCCTGGGCAAGCAATATTTCGAGCGCGGGCGCTACCGCGAGAGTATTGAGGCCTTCAAAGCTGCCAGTCAGCTCGTCGACCCCTTCACACGCCGATATGGCGATTCGCAACTTTGGCTGGTTACGGCTTATCAGGCTAGCGGAAGCACGGCCGAAGCGATCGCGCTCTGCCAGCAACTCCTAAACCATCCCCATTCGGAGATCCGCTCGCAAAGCCGCAATTTATTGGCTATTTTGCAAGCTCCGCAACTCAAGCGCCCGCAGGCGTGGATGACACAAATCCCCGATCTCGGCACGCTCTCCGAGAGCGGTCCCGAGGACCGGCGAACGTGGCACGGCAGTGGATCCGGTCGAGAGAAATCCGTCGTTCCCGAACCGGAGATCGATTCGAGCCAGGTCCGAACCCAAGACAGCCCGTTTGTCTGGATCGCGCTAGCTGGATTGCTGCTGGTGACGGCAGGTATTGTTTGGTTGGGATAAAAGTGAATGAATCCGCACGGTCGGTAACCTCGATACTGATTCCGGGACTGTTTTTTCAGCGCCGGTCGGGAGAACGCTGGAGTTGTAGCTCGAGACGCTCCTCTGCCGTCACGACTAACCCCGGCACGCGCGATGTCACCGGCGCGATCGCCCGCCCGGCAGCCAGAAACAGCAGCCAGTGGCTGCCGGGCGCTAGCCCGTCGAGATCGGTTGGGTGCGGCGTCAGCCAAATTGTCGGTTCGCTCTGCGGTCGCGCGGCACCGGCTTCCTGGGGCGTAACCGCAGCTAGCACTTCCATAACGCCCGTGTTGCTGCCAATCATTCCGGTGCCGGCAGTCCACAACTGCACGCCGAGCTGGTGGCGTTGAGCATAGGTGTAAAGCGATGCAGCGGCAATCGCCGCACGCTCGAAAGCGTCAGCTTCCCAGGTGGCAGCAGAGTCGAGGGCGATCGTGACAGTAGCGCCGCTTGTTGCCAGTTCCAGCTCGCGGACGCGCAACTCTCCGAAGCGGGCACTCGACCGCCAGTGGATCGAGCGTGGGGGGTCGCCGTGGCGGTAGGGACGCACGCCGCGTGTCAATCCCGAGACCGCTGCGTAATAGCGACGTTCGCGCTCGAAATTAGTGTTGTCGTCGGCACCTGCTAGATCGAGCAGCGGGCAGTTCTTTAGCGGCAAGATTTGCGGATATACGATAGCTTTGGCGGGCGCGTCGCGATCGCGGCGGCACCAGAACAGTCCGAGGGGAGCGGCCGTCCGCATGCGAACCTCATGCCAGCGATAGATCCCGCGACGCGGGGCCGGACAGTCGTAGCGCCAAACATAGTTTCGGCCGGGCGCAATCGTGTCGATCGCCTGCACCGGTGGCGCGCCCAGAACCGAGGGAATTCCGTCGCCGATCGTGAGGAGCGATACGGGGCTAGTGCTTGCATTCTCGACCGTAAGCTCGACACTTAACAAGTCACCGGCCGTCACCGGCACCAGCGGCGCGCGTCGGACATTCAATGCGCGCAGAGTGCGAGGCGGCAGCCAAAAAGCAATCGCCAGCAGCGCCAGCAGCGTGCCGCTGATGGCGTAGAGCCACCCCACCATTGTGTTTATGGCAGCACCGAAGAAACACAGCGCGATGCCTGCTAGCACCAGAGCGCCATAGGCCGGGCAGCAGTAGCGCGATTCGAGCCAGTTGCGAAAAGCAGTCACGGGCAAATACCGAGAAGGAGAACAGACGCGGTGCCGCCGAGCGCGCCCGGCGCTAATCGCTGCTGAGGGCAGCCTCGTCACATGGGATGGCCGGCTGGATCGGGGATTGCGAGAGAATATTGCGGACGATTTCCGGCAGGCGATCCATATTCGGCGCGCAATGCACGCCCGCCCGCGACAAGGCAGCGAGCTTGTTGGCAGTGGAGCTGTCGTCTGCGCCAGAGCGCGTCAGATGAGGGGTGGCGCGGTTATGGCGGGTGGGGGGCAAACTAAGACCCGCGAGGTAGGCAAAAACGGGTTTGCCCACATCGGAGGCAATGAAATCGGCTGCAGCCACCTCGTCGCCGCTCCCAGCTTGACCGACGAGCAGGATCGCCTCCGTGTTGGGATCGCGTTCGAGAACCTCGAGCCAGGGTTCGTAACTGGTACCGGCGATGGCCTCGCTACCGAGGCTGACAACGATCGACTGACCGTACCCGGCGCGTCCGAGTAGCTGGGCGACGCCAGCAGTGAGAGCATCACTGCAGCTCAGGATGCCGAGGGAACCGGGCTGGAAAAATTGGGGTTCGTGGATGCCGAGCAGCACTTTGCCGGGGACAAGGATACCCGCGCTGCCGGGACCAAAGACCGTTGTATTCGTCCCTTCAGCCTGGCGCAAAAGGCGCACGATATCGAGGGGCGGCACGCCGCAGGTCGCGATTGCGAGTTGGTGAATGCCCGACGCGATCGCCTCTAAACCCGCATCCAAAACCCGGTAAGGCTCGACAAAAATCAGTGATAAGTCGATATCGCCTGCATGGGCGACGGCCTGCTCGACGAGATCGAACGTCGGGGTGGTCGAGCCGTCCGCACCTCCCCAGCCAGAGCGGACGCCTGCCACGACCTGGGTTCCGTAAGCGCGCATCTGGGCGGCAGCATGCGCTCCGAGAGGTCGGTCTATGCCCTGCACCAAGACTTTGAGATGCGATCCGTACTGACTGACGTAGGTAGCCCTGAAGTGCGGTACTCCATCTGGGTTAGGAGTATAGCTAAGTGCGGGTTCTGCACCTGCGCCACCGTCCCCGTGCAGAACTATCCTAGGGTCAGTCTCACTCGCTTTTTTGGCATCAATTCTACCTCCCGAGTGACGGACTCCAGCTTGCGAGTCACATAGCTCTGAAGATGGCGCTCTGGGATGCCAGTGGCCCGAGCGATACCTGTCAAGGAAAGACTCTCTAAAAGTAGCTTGTCGACCAACTCCGTGTCGGTTAGAGCAATGTTTCGATATCCCGAGCCCTCGATGTACTGACGGCGACAAGTTTTACATTTATATCGTTGCTTGCCATAACGAGTGCGTCCATATTTGATGTATTCTTCGCTTCCGCACTCAGGGCACTTCGGCATGTCCCGGCTCGTTATAGATTTACCCCCATCACCGTGCAGAGCCACCAATTGACGTATATGACTCTGGCAGGTGATAAGTCTCCCCATCTTAGCGACCGGATGCAGCTGCAGTCGGTTATGGCGCTCACGTTTGCTTGATTTGCTGGGGAACGTGCGGAATGTTCAGGTCGCCTCGAGTCGCTGCCAAGGGTGGTGACTGTCGACTTGCCATTGGTTGCCGTCATGGATCGGGAGAGTGACCCGATCCGAGTTGAAACTGCGTTGGTAGGGGGAATCGCGAAACTCGGCCCGGGCAGGCTTGAAGTTTTGGCGCGAGAGGTCGCGAAGTCCAACGGTCATGTGGGGGTTGAATGCCCGGTCGGTTGCACGCGGTTCGTCTACCGAATAGTTCCCGCGCAAGGTGGCGGCTGAGGTCGGATTACCGCTGGATTATCGCAAGGGAAGGTCGCACGTCGACATAGATAACGCGCGGTGCAAAGTCATTGAAACCAAACAACGCCACTTCAAATGGCTCGCAGCGACTGGCAAAATCCGAGAGTGTGGCGTGCAAGTGCGGCAGCTCGGATTCGGGCCACTGGAACGGAGCCTGCAGGGTAATGTGGAGCGGAGATGCAACGCTGCTCGGCTGTTGAAGCGATCGCGCCTCTCCAACTTGAAGGGAGTCACTTCCCCTTGAATGGATTCCGGCGGCAGTAGTGCGATGAAGAAACGGCGTTGGGGCGGCTGTTGTCGGGACATGGCAAATCAGGATGATTTAGCCTTACCGGCAGCATCGCACGAGCAGCTGTGTCTGACGATGTGCTATTGCTCCCGTCGGTTGTCACCCGCTCGAGCGATCGCGTCCTGCACGCGCTCGATCTGTCGGGGCGCGCCCAGTTCGCGGAAGTACTGTAGGGCGCGCTCGCTGCTGGGGCTCTCGCCGGTGGTCAAGCCAAGCTGAAAATGAGCTTCGGCAAGGTCGCATTTAGCCCCGATCGCCTCGAGGAGCGCGATCGCCTTTCGGTGGAGGGGAATAGCCGCGTTGCGGTTGCCGCGATCGCGTTCGATAACGGCCAAACCAGTGAGGGCGCGGGCTTGAATTTGCGGGAAATGTCCGGTCTCAGCGGCGGAGTTCGCGCGCTGGAGCAGCTCGGTTGCACGAGTGACAACGCCGAGGTTGGCATAGCTTTGACCGAGTAGCTGCATAAAGTAGGCCGCGCGACCCGTCCCCTCCTCAGAGCGATTGCCGAGTTCGTTGTAGCCGGCATCGGCGCGATCGCGCGCCGTGGCAACCCCCGCATAGGATTCGACGAGAGCGAGGCAGATTGTAGCTTTCTCGACCCAACGCTGGCGCTCGCGCTCCGATGCCAGCGCTAATACTCGCGCGAAGCAGGCTTGGGCACGCTCCAGCTCCCACAAGTCGATGCAGTAGAGCCCGACGCTAAGGTGCGAGTCGAGTTCGAGGGATTCCAGGCGGTAGCGCTCCAAGCGATCGTCGGGGTCGAGGGCGGCTATGCTTCGGTATGCGATCGCGATCGCGGTTTCTTGAGCGGCGATTGCAGTGCGGACGTGCCCTGAAATCCAATACAGGTCGCCGAGGAGGTCGTGCAGTTCGGCGCGATAGCGCGGGGAGCGGACGCGATCGAGCCCGATTTCGAGGGCGTCGAGCACCGGTTGCAGCAAGCCCATGCGGTAGAGCGTGCTGCCCAGCGGCAAGTGCTGCTGCCAGCGGTTGACGCGGCTGGTAAGAATCGTGCGGGCGACGGCTTCCCAATCGTCGATCGCGCGGTAGTGGTAGGTGGCTTCCCAGGCGGCGATGGCGTCTTCCACCGAGGCGATCTGCACTACGCGATCGCTCCAGTAAGCGGCAAGGTGACGCTGGGTCGGCTCCCAATCGTCGCTGGCCCGCAGGCGGAACAGGGCTTCGGCTCGCATCGACGGGTGCAACCAGTAATCGCCGCAAGCGAACTCTACTAAGGAGCGGTTGCAGAGCGCGGCAATCGCGCCCCGTCGCAGGTGGGGCGGTACATCCCACAACAATGCCAGGAGCGCTGCTACCGGCACGGCGGGTACATCCTGAAAGCGAAGCGCGCCGAGGCGATACAGCAAGCGATAAGCCTCCGCATCTAATGACTTGAGGCGATCGCATTGACTGGCGATCAAGTTCTTGAGACTGGTTTCGCCCAGCGGGTCGCCGCCGATCGCCTGCCAGTACGCATCGAGGTCGCCGCCAAAATCTTCCCGGGCAGTGCCGCTGAGAATGCCCATGGCTTTGGCATTGCCGCCGTAGGTTGCGTGAGTTTCAGCAAGCGTGGCGTCGCAGGCCGTCACGACATTCAACTGAAAAAACTGCTGCCACGCCGCGCGATCCAGCCCCGGCAGGCGGAGGTGTGCAACGTCGAGATTCGGCTCGCAGAGGCGATCGCGACTGGTCAACACCGTCAGCGATCGCGTTGTCGCCTCGGCCAACACCCGCAACAGCTCGCCATAGGCCCGGTGCGGAGCGATGAAGCGCCCGTAGCGGTCGAGTACCGGTTCGAGGTTGTCGATCAGGATGCCGATACGTCGCGTTTGTACCTGCCGTCGCAGCCGCCCGAGGGCGATCCCGAACTCGCCGCCGGGCTCTTCGTGAAAGTCGCGCTGCAGCCATTCCGCCACGATACTTTCGGCCGCGACCGCGTTCGCCGTTTCCTTGGCTACTAGCAACTCCAACACGCCCGCGATCTCTCCGGCCGCTTGACGCGATCGCAAATAATGCCGCGCCAGCGTGGTTTTGCCGACACCGCCTTTGCCGTGGATGACGACGAGTTTGGATTGCCGGCAGAGCGCATCTAGATGCGCGATCGCTCCGCCCCGCCCGACAAATGCCTGCCCGACAGATGCCTGCCCGAAAACATTTGCTGCAGGGTCGGACGCGAGGTCGGCTCCGAGCGGAGCGGGCGAGATCGGAACCGCTGTCGGAACGGATGCCCGCGATCGCTGGAGGGCAGCGCGGAAATTACTCTTAGTCACGCGATCGCCCAGCACCTGCGAGAGCTGTCGCCAGAGATCTGCAGCCGTGTCTTTAACATGACCTTCCGTGCAGCCGTAGCTGTCGGCAATGTCGAGATAGCGCTGCTGCTGCCAGACCTGCCGGACGATCGTGCGCTGCAGGTCGCTGAGGGCCCGCCCTACCTGTTGGCGGTAGAGTGCTTCCGTCAGAGTTAACGCAGCTTCTGCATCCATGGGCGCTCGTCGTTCCCTCAACGCGATTGTCTTTGCGACCGAGCGACGACTGCAAGACGAGCGCGACCTCAACGGGCGGCAAGCGAGTGCTGGCGGCGCATCTCGCGCAGGACGTCTGCTGGATTGATATAGCGATCGGCGTACTTCAATCCCCAATGTAAGTGCGGTCCCGTCGAGCGCCCGCTAGTCCCGACGCGTCCGATGCGTGCAGACGTGGGCACGTGCTGGCCGATGTGGATTTGGATGCCGCCTGCTGGATCGAGCAACACCGGACCGTTGGGCGTGCGCTGCACCGACCCCTGCATGTGGCAGTAAATGTGCTGCCACTGCCCGGACTGCACGACAACCATCGTGCCGCAGGCAGTATGGTCCGAGAGTTCCACGACCTTTCCCGCCCACCAATTGCGAATGTAACTGCCCATGGGAGCGGCGATGTCGAGACCGTTGTGAAATTGCCAGCGCCCGGTGACCGGATTGACGCGATTCCCGAACGGTGACGTGTAGCGCTGAAAATTTTCCACGGGAAACGATGCCTGTAGCCAGCCTCCGTTCGCCGTATCCGTCACCGCTACTGCAGCCCGAACTCGATACAGCTCGACCGTTGCGGCCGACCCGGCGAGCCCGAGCGCACCCAGTGCTAACCAGCTCAACCACGCCGCCGATCGAATCGGACCGAGCCAGCAGCGGGTGCAGCCGGCCGTGCTGTCGCGATCGCCCATGAAAACTCCTCACGCCCCTCAAGACGTACGCCATCAGTATGCCCCGAGGCGTTCTAGTAGTTTGCAGTTCCCAAACCCTACAGGGCGATTGCGCGCAAGTCCAAACAAATGTTCACAGAAACACTGAAACTTTCTTAGAATTATTATTACGAAATCTTAACAATCGGACCGGGACGGCACCACCATGCCAGCAGCAAAGCGGCAACGGGCGATCGCGATCGGCGGCGGCATTGGCGGACTAACGGCCGGCGCGCTGCTGGCCAAACGCGGTTGGGATGTCACCGTTTACGATCGGGCACTCGTGCCAGGGGGGTGTGCTTCAACGTTTAAGCGACGTGGCTTTACTTTTGATGTGGGCGCGACGCAAGTTGCTGGGCTCGAACCCGGGGGCATCCACCACCGCATCTTTGCCGAACTCGGCATCGAGCTACCGGCCGCAACCCCGTGCGATCCGGCTTGTGCGGTCTTTTTGCCAGGCGAGTCCGAACCGATTAACGTCTGGCGCGACCCCGAGCGCTGGGAAGCCGAGCGCCAGCGGCAATTTCCGGGCAGCGAGCCGTTTTGGCAACTGCTCGCGCGCTTGTTCGACGCCAGCTGGCGTTTCCAAACCCGCGATCCGGTTTTGCCACCCCGCAATCTGTGGGACGCGTGGCAGCTGGTCGCGGCCGTGCGACCCGATACTCTCGCGACCGTGCCCTTTGCCCTGGCAACTGTCGGCGATGCCCTACATCTATATGGACTGGCTGGCGATCGCCGCCTGCGGACGTTTTTGGACATGCAGCTCAAGCTCTACTCCCAGGTGAGTGCGGCGGAAACAGCGCTGCTTTATGCAGCAACGGCACTGGGCGTTTCGCAAGCGCCGCGCGGTCTGTTCCACCTGCAAGGCAGCATGCAGGTGCTGAGCGATCGCCTGGTTGCGGCCCTGGAAAAATACGGCGGTCGGCTTTGCCTGCGCCACACCGTCGAGCGCGTGCATATCGATGGCGTGCGGGTAACAGGCGTAACGGTGTGCGATCGGCGAACGGGTGCAACGCGGAACGAATCGGCTGACGAAGTCGTTGCTAACGTCACGGTGGGGAATTTGCTGCAGCTGCTCGGACGACGCGATCGCCCCCGTAGCGCCCCGTCTCGATCGCGATTCGACTCCGCTCGCACGCTTGCAGCTCTGGCTGCGGAGCTGCAACTGCGCGGCTACGAGCGGCGCGTTGACAAACTGCCGACACCATCCGGTGGGTTTGTGATTTACCTCGGCGTCGAACAACGCGCGATTCCCGAAGGGTGCCCGCCGCATCTGCAATTCCTATACGACTACGACGGGCCTGTTGCCGAGCAAAACACCTTGTTCGTCTCGGTCAGCAAACCCGGTGACGGTCGCGCCCCCGACGGCAAAGCCACGATCGTCGCGTCGTCTTTCGTCGAGGCGGCACCCTGGTGGTGCGGTTCGCAGGCCGATTACGAGCAGCGCAAGCAGTCGTTCTGCGACAACGCGCTCGCGCGCCTGGGCGACTATTTCCACCTCGATGCAGAGGCGATCGTCCACCAGGAATCCGCTACACCGCGAACGTTCCAACACTTCACCGCCCGCGAGTTCGGGTATGTAGGTGGGGTTGGGCAACGCCTTGCGACCTTCGGGCCATTTGGCTTTGCCACGCGCACGCCCGTCCGCCATCTTTGGCTTGTTGGCGACTCGGTGCATCCCGGTGAAGGTACGGCGGGTGTCAGTTACTCAGCGCTGACTGTCGTCCGACAGATCGAAGCGCTCGCCAGCCGAGGCAAGCCGCGTC
Organism: Rubidibacter lacunae KORDI 51-2; assembly: GCF_000473895.1. NCBI lineage: Bacteria > Bacillati > Cyanobacteriota > Cyanophyceae > Chroococcales > Aphanothecaceae > Rubidibacter > Rubidibacter lacunae. The sequence continues at coordinate 147,947 of NZ_ASSJ01000004.1, forward strand.
TAAACCGATAGTTCCATTGGCCCCTGGGTTCAGACTAGGGTCTCGAACTCGACGAGCGCTGCCGTTGCCACCTGAAACCCACCAACGACTCGTGGACAATTGACGAAACCTACCTGACAGTCAAAGGCAAGGATCGCTCCCTGTGGCGGAAGGTTGCAACCCTGTTCCGCGACCGACTCAGGCTCGTAGCCATAGCGCTTATTCCGCGCGCTGCAGGCGCGCCAGAAAAAAACCGTCCATGTTGCGATCGCACGGCAAGATCTTCACCCAGCCTTCAGGAGCGATAAACGGGGCGGCGGGGTTGTCATCCGGGGGGGGCTGAAGTTGCCAGTGGGGGTGGCGCTCGCAGAAGATCGCGATCGCGTCATCGTTTTCAGCCGGATGCACGGTGCAGGTAGCGTAAACCAAGATGCCGCCGGGTTTAACCCAGGTTGCGGCAGCGGCGAGTAACTCGACTTGCAGGGCTGCCAATTCCACACTCGCCTCGGGCGACTGCCGCCAGCGGAGGTCGGCCCGCCGGTGCAGCGTGCCCAAGCCCGAACAGGGTGCGTCGACCAAAACGCGATCGACCGAACCGGGCGCGATTTCGCTTAGGGTTTCGGTGGCGCGGAAGTCGCCGGTAGCGACGCGGATGCTACCCAACCGCAGGCGCGCGGCGTTGGCTTCGACTTTTCGCAAGCGCCGGGCGTCGCGATCGCAGGCCCACACTGTCCCGCGATCGCCCATCAACTCGGCAATGTGGGTGGTTTTGCCGCCAGGTGCCGCACAGGCATCGACGATGGTTTCCTCGGGTTGCGGGTCGAGGAAGTGCGCGGCCAGCTGCGCGCCCGCATCCTGCACCGACCACCACCCGCCCTCGAACCCCGGTAGCAAGCGGATGTCGCCCGCCCCCCGCAGGCGCAGTGCTTGGGGCAGCCCCGGGACGCGATCGCTCTTCACGCCGCGCGCGTCTAGGGCGGCGGCAACGCCACTGGGGGTGCTGCGGAGCAGGTTGACGCGCAAATCCAGCGTCGGCGGGCGGTCGAACCAGGCGCACAGGCGTTCGGCGGTCTCCAACCCGTGTTGGTCCCGCCACAACTGCACGATCCAGTCGGGAAAGCTATATAGCGTCCCCAGCCGCGCGATCGCGTCGTCGGGTAGGGGCAGCGGATCGCCTTGCTTGCCGCACTGACGCAGGTAGCTACGCAGCATGCCGTTGACGACCCCGGACAGTTTGCCGAGCCCACAGGTTTTTGCCAGTTCGACGCTCGTGTTTACGGCCGTCGCGCCCGGCACGCGATCGAGGTAGCGCAGTTGATATAACCCCAGATGCAGCACGCGGCGCAAGTCGGGCGGTTGCTTGGCAGCCGGGAGCTTGCCAAGCCAGTCAATTGCCGCATCGAGGGTGCGTTGTCGCCGCACGCAGCCGTAGACCAGCTCGCAGGTCAAGCCGCGATCGCTGCCGGTCAGCTCGGAGACGCGCAGGGCGCGATCGAGGGCAATGTCGGGATAGGCCCCGTGGCGGTCGATGTCTTCAAGGGCGCGGAAAGCAACGAAGCGGGCGGTATCCATGCAGGCAGCGATAGGCGACAGATCTGCCAGTATAGCCGCGCGCTCTGCCGCGATCGCTTGCACTTCCGTATCAGGAAGGCGGGTCGCTGCCGGGCGAATGGCGGCGCTCGACGATTGTCCCCTCGACAATGTGGTAGCCCCACTCGGGATGAGCGGCAATTTGCCTGGCAACCATCGTCTTGCCCATGGGCTGTCGATAGGTGGCGCGTAATGTCTCGAGGTCGGGTACGTGGGCGCTATGGGCAGCAGCATTACTCGGAGCGATTGCGGCCGGGGGCGAGCCGGCCGGCTCGGTCGGTTCCAGAGCACTGGCACCGTTAGCAGCGGCGAGCTTAGCCATAACGCTTGCTTTGGTGACCGGCGCGCGATCGGTAAAGGATGGTGGGAGATACGGGGTCGATACGCCGCGCGATCGCGCGGACAGAGCTTCGTCGGCCAGGCGATCGCATTTGCGCAAAAAGCCGTCCCACAGATCTCGTCCGCGAACGGGATCGCGCAACTCGCTCCGCGCCCGCGCCAGCGCCGACTCGAGTGGCTCCCCTTTGGCGGTGAAATATCGCACGCGCTCTTCTTCAAAGGCTGGGTAGGGGACGCCGGACTCGACTTCCCACTCGCGAGCAATTTGCTGGCTCGCGCCCAATGGCTCCCCGGCAACAAACTCGTCCCAGAATGGCGAGATCAGCCCTTTGGTCATGCCATCAACGACGGCAAAAGTCCACCCCGACGGCCGCGAGATACCCTGCTGCACGGCGTAATCCAACAAAGCACGTTGGAATGCTTCTAACTGCTCTTGCGACTCCCAGGGACCGCTGAAGCGATAGTCCGGGGTGACGCTGACGGTGCGTTGACGGCCGCGAGCCGGGAAATGCGGGTCGCTCGTCGCCGTCGTTGCTGATGTGGCCGCGCGCAGCGGACTCTCCACCGAAGATGGGACGTTACCGAGGACTCCTTCTAGTGCCTCGAAATTGGGAGCGTACTCCCAGAGATCGCCGGAACCTTGTAGCGGTCGGGCCACGAGCAATTCGCGTTGGGTGAGTTGCAAGCGCGCGTATTCTTGCTCGCGCGGTGTCAAGCCGGTAGCCGTGCGGAGCGTTTCGGTTGTCACGACAACCATACCGTTCGGCTCCTGCGATTGTCGGCGACACAACTCCAAATACAGCACTGACGCAACGACGCCCCCGATCGCGCTGGCTAGCTGCGGATAATACGTCGCAGCAGACCCAAAATAATGCCAGAAGGTAGGCGATCGCATCATCGACAAACAATTCGCGAGGACAAACGGTTGGGAGAGTTCTTCAATACAAGCTTGTTGGGCGCGTTGCGGTTACTTGCAATCGCGTGACAGATGCAGTCGGCACCGATACCAGCCGTCTAACCTGACGCGATCGCCGCGCTGGCTGGCAAGTTCGCCCGCGCTACTCGCGCAGGACGTATCCGACTCCGCGTACGGTTTGGATTATGCGCTTCTCGCCATCGGCTTCCAGTTTGAGGCGGAGGTAGCGGATGTAGACTTCGATGATATTCGAGTCGCCAACGAAGTCGTAGCCCCATACCCGCTCGATGATTTGGTCGCGGGTGAGAACCTGGCGCGGGTGCGATAGCAGATATTCCAGCAAGTCGAATTCCTTCGCGGTCAATTCGATGCTGCGCGCGCCGCGATACACCTCGCGCGTGCTGGTGTTCAAGTGTAAATCGGTAAACTCCAGGACGTCAGTTTCCTCTTCCTGAGTGCGGCGCAGGTGCGCGCGGATGCGGGCAAACAGCTCTTCAATGCTGAAGGGTTTGACGACATAATCATCGGCACCAGCGTCGAGTCCCGCCACGCGATCGCTCACGTCATCTTTGGCGGTCAGCAACACGATCGGGACCTTATTGCTCGTCATGCGCAGGCGACGGCAAATCTCCAAGCCCGATACGCCCGGCAGCATCCAATCGAGGACTACGAGGTCGGGGTTGGCTTCTCGGGCAGCTGCCAGACCCGCTAATCCATCGCTAGCGACCACGACTTCATAGCCTTCATATTTCAGCTCCAGCTCGATAAAGTGCGCGAGCTTAACCTCGTCCTCGACAACCAGAATCTTGGCAGGCGGTGTCATCGTCGGCGCGATTGAAACTGTTTCCCCCAATGCTATCGCGAATTTTTTTGAGCGCTGCACGAGCGGGCGATCGCGCGCTCAGCGGTTGACTATGCGGTTGCTGTGGCGATCGGAAAGCAGCTGTTGCGGTCCTGTCAACTTCAACACCAGAAGCCGCGCCTCCACCCGCAGCTGCCACCATGTGGATGACGTACTGCTTGTACTCGGGAGTTACTTCCTGCCAGACTGCTTGCAGTATGGATGCACTGAAAAAAGCGGCGCCAACAGGAGGGAAAATCAGCACGACAGTTGTCACGAGCCCGGCCGTCAGAGCCTGAGGTCCCACTATCGCCACACCTTCCTCCAGAGATACGTCTCCTTTCAGAAGTTCGATTAAAACCTGCACGGCCTCCGCCCCCACCATAATCCCCAATGTGACAAAAGCGTTACCTCTCAAAAGCCGCTGCAAGAGCTTGATTGCGACCCCCCGCACGAATCCGCTGTTAAGTGCATCTAGCGCATTCCGCTGAAACGTCTGAATCCGCTCTGGTGCCAGTTCCTCTTCTCCACGGCAATAGGCACCAACCAACTCGATTCCATTCAGAAGCGCCGAGATCGTGACATTTACCGTAGCTCCAACAACTCCTCCACTGACGGCTTCTCCTCCAAGCGCTGCCACTTCAATAAACTGCGCGGCTAAGTAAGGGTTACCGGCTACCCACTTTGCTGTCTCGATATCGATCGGGGCGCTCCGAACGCCATCCACTTCAATAACAACCTCTGTTCCTGGGATGCCCTCGTTAGCCGCATCCGTCACGAGCTTCTGTCCCCGATAGTTTCCTCCGCGAGCGTTCCGCGATACATACTCTGCGCTACCGACCTTTGCCTGGACCTCAGCAATAGTTCGACCGATGGCATCAGTTACGTATATATCTGGCTCATTCTTTATTCCCTTAGCTGGGATTTGCCAAGCGCGGCTTTCAGACCCACTCAAGCTAGCTTTGATGTTGTACCCAATTACCTGTAGGTGCTCGAATGCGAATCCAAACGCGTTGGTATTCTGGGTAATCGCTCCAGCCCCGGTTACCAAGCCCGCGCCGCGCTCGATCAGTGTGTGTGCCCCATCCGTTGCAGCGTTCGCAGCCGTTGTAATGTTCTGGGTAAGGCGTGGAACAAGACCGTCCGTAACGTTTTTCAGATAATTCCAGTGACTCGTGCTCATCCCGAGATAAAACGCATGCAGGACATTCTCCGAGAAAATCTTTCGCGTCCTGGTGACCTAAGTCAACATTCGTGGTGATGCGCGAGCTTCTCGTGCGCGTTCTTATATCCTTTTCTCGCTTGCAAACACATGACTTAGACGCACCGCTCGAGTTGACTGGCTGAGGACCAGAGCCGGAGTGAAACACGGGGGCACCGGGTTGCTGTCCGTCACCTCAAATGGTCGAACGGGCGGAGGGGGCCGGACTGGAGGGGAAGTTCTCTTGATTCAGATTCGTATCGCACCTTCCAGGAACTCCCCAGAGGTTTTTACTGCAGGGAACACTAGGCGATCGCCTCAGCGAGCGGGCTGGCACTTAGGGCAGAAATGAGCCGATCGCCCCGCCAGTTTGATCCGCACGATCGTCGTCGCGCAAACGCGGCAGGGTTCGTCCTCGCGGCCGTACGTCCAAGCTTCGTGTTTGTAATTGCCGTTAACGCCGAGCAGGTTCGAAAAAGTGTTGAAGGTGGTACCGCCGCGCGCGATCGCGGTTTCCAAAACGGAGAGAATGGCAGCATGTAAGCGTTCGGTATCGGCACCAGTGAGGTCGCGCGATCTCGTGGCTGGATGGATGCGGCTTTGGAATAGGGCTTCGTCGGCGTAGATGTTGCCGATGCCCGCCAGCAATGACTGATCGAGCAGCGCGGCTTTAATCGAACGCTCTCGCCCGCGCGATGCTGCGAGCAGATACTCCGGTGAAAACTCATCGGCAAAGGGTTCTGGACCCAGGCGCTGCAAACCGGTGATAACCGCCTCGACCGGGACGCCCGATGGCACCCACCACATGCGCCCGAAGGTGCGTGCGTCGACAAAGCGCAGCTCGCGAGCGTCGGGAAAAAACAAGCGCACGCGCACGTGCTTGCATAACGGCTCGGACCGCGCCAACCACAGCAACTGCCCGCTCATTCGCAGGTGGACGCCCAACCAGCCTGCGGCTGACCCAGTATCTGGATGGCGAGCGGCGGGAGCGCTGGCATCTGGGCGATAGAGTCGGGCTAGCAGGTACTTTCCCCGTCGATGCCAGTCAGCAATCGCACTACCGGTCAACCCATCCAAGAATTCCTCATACGAACCGGGGCGGGCGATCGCTCGTGGGAGCAATACGTCTCCGCCCCAAATGGGATGATGTCGGGTCAGTCGTTCGAGACCCCGACGAACGGTTTCAACCTCTGGTAACTCCGGCACGGCCGGTTAGGCTCGCCTCGATATGAACCGCGCCGTCTACTTCTTCTTCGCAGGAGCTGACTCGACGACTTCGAGTTCGTGCTCGGCATAGTTGTTGGTGTTGAGACCCGAAGCGCTACCGCTGAAGCCGTTGTAATTGACGCGCTCGAAACGCACGATGACCGGGTAAATAATCCCGCTCTTATCGACCGTTGCTACGGTGCCGACATCGCCGAACCAGTAGGATTCAGGACGCAAGACCTTGACTTTATCGCCGCGTTTAACCATGAATATTGTCTCCGCTTTGCTTGTGACCGACTCCGACCGACTCGACCGGTCGCAACCTAGATTCCAGCCTACCGTCCGGTAGCTGCTCGCAGGCGATCGCATGATTTAAGTTTTGTTTCAGCGTCTCGCCACCGCAAGCGGACGAAATGCGCCGGACGCTTGCCACAATCCAAAGTTTTCCAGATCGCATCGAGTTCGAGGAGGTGCTTTATCAGCTGCGAGTCGTGCGTCGGCTGCGGCGTCCAGAAATCGAACGGAGGGACACAGGTAAGCGCTGTGGCAGTATGAATCATCGATAACACTTTGGAAGACACCGATCGGGAAAAAGGTATAAGGCTGGAATCGATTCTATTCCTATGCTTCAGAGCTTATGTCTGTTTCAAGTCCCTACTGTTAAGGCCATCAGATCCTCCGTGCCGGCACCGTCTCACGTCAGGTCCCTCAACCCATCGCTACTGGTGCTGCGGTTGGGACCGCCGCGTCAATGACAGCAAAGCAACCCCATGGCGGGGTTGCGCACTCCCATCGAGCGGGTCGAACACAGCTTGGAAATGCGCGCCGAAGGCTTGGGCGTTCGCGTCACCGCGAGCGTTAAGTCCGTCTCGCCCACCAGCATCATCCCGTGGGAGAAGCAATTGGCAGGCTACTGTTCGGCATGTGTTCCGGCGGTGACCGACTAAGCCGAGATCGTGGTTGAGGGCGATGAAGCTTAAACTCAGGTAGGGCAACATCGCCCTGCCAGAAAAGCCCGAGGTGGACATTGAGCCTACTGGATCGCAAGAGCCGTTAACGGATTGGTCGGCGCAAAGAATGGTTAATCGCTCAAGGGATGGGTGAGTTATGGGAATGGGCATCTCCACCGGTCTGCGTGCGACTGTTCGCCAATGGGGTGCGCCTCTATAGCCAGAGTCTCGGGGCAGTTGCCCCAATGGTTGACGCGAGCTCGGCATCCGGGAGCCGCTTATCGGAAGGTGTGGAGCGAGGGTCTGGAAGTAGTCTGTAAGGTGAAGGGGTCCCAGAGACTACCGCTACGAATTTGGTGCAAAGCCGAGCCTCTGTATCCGGTTTTCAGTGGTGCAGGGGAGGTAAATGCGAATCATCAAGAACCCTTCAATCCCATTCTGCGGTGTCAATGTAGCGCCTACCGTCGGCGGCGGAATCTTTCTGCGAAGCAAGTAGCTGGACTACGCCGCAATGTGACGGTGTGGCGATTTGTACACAACTGGGGGTGAGTGCGTCCGTTGCTGGAGATGGGAGTTTCGCCAAAAATGAAGTTGGACTGAGCCGAGGGACCGTTCACAATCGCTGAGATGCTGAGGAAACGAGGCTTGGGATCCATCTCCCCTTTTGCGATCGTCGCAAATTAAAAAAACTGTAAAAGATTTATAAGGAATGCTTCTACCGCATTAATTCTTTTGGAAGAAATGTAGGGCACCTCGTTACATTCGCTCGAGAAATTCGCTCTAGACCGAAGGTCGGCATGGCAGCACGAGCATTTCAGCCGCCGGAAGGCCACAATCCGGTAATTTTTCGAGGTGCTCGTTAATTGATTTCAGGAATAATTTGCAATAAGGTGAAGTGCAATCCACCCACATGCATCTATGCAATCGTGTCATTCTGTCAAAGCGAGTACACTGCTGCTGAAAGAATCACAGCCGAGGAAGCTACAGGCATCGACTGCTCCAGGTATTAGTCAAGCCGAGTTGTTGCAACTCCCTGAGCCAGGATGTTGTGGTTCGATTCGGAGGTGGCAATTACGTTCTGGGCTGGAGTTGGTGATTCATGACGTGGGATTCCGCGAAAAGGTGGTGGTTGAGCGAGATTCATCCAGCGAATCGCCTCAACTCGGCTTGAGTTTTTGTCTTTCAGGTCAAATTCGCGGCATGGTTGCTGATACACAACAATCGCACCAGTTTCAGGTGGGACAGGTTAGCCTGGGGATGGCGAATGGTGGCAAGCGACGAGTTGAATACTCTGAAAGGCAGCGGATTTTGCTTGTACACTGCCATGTCCAGCCAGAGACGATCGGTCTATTCACCCAAGAATCTATCGGGCAGTGGCCACAGGCGTTGCGAGAAGCGATCGCGGCAGGTGAAGATCGCCTCACCTACTTTCAGTCAACCCCGATGACGCCGTTGATGACTGCCACGGTGCGTCAACTGCTGCAATGTCCGTTTCAAGGGATATCACAACGGCTCTATATGGAGAGCAAAACTCTTGAACTGATGAGCCTCTACTTCGATCGGTTGTTGTCTGGCGATCGCTCACAGCAGTCGGAGAGTAATCTTAACCGCGATGAAGTCGATCGCATTTACGACGCCCGAGATGTTTTGCTCAGCCGCATTAGTCACCCGCCCACATTAATGGAACTGGCTCATCAAGCCGGCCTTAACGATCGCAAGCTCAAAGAAGGATTCCGCAAAGTTTTTGGCACTACGGTCTTTGGCTACTTACACAACCATCGGATGCAGCAGGCGCAGCAGTTATTACTGATGCCGGAAACCACGATCGCCAGCGTCGCTCAAGCAGTAGGATACCGCAGCCCCGAAGCTTTTAGCGTCGCTTTTCGTCGCACGTTTGAGATCAGCCCAAAGGCATATCAATTAGGAAATGGACGGTAAAGGTGGATGTGCAGATAGGTGGAAGGATGCTCAATAAGACCTGAGACGGATTTTTGCCCTTCATATTATGCTTGTTGTGAAATAAATTCAGCTGAAACCACCAATTCTCGGAATCACCTTTGCTCGCTTAGGCTGCCATCAGATAATAGTTCCACAGCCCCGCTGCTATCAACATCGAACGGTCGTCAAATCCAGGCTGCCGATTCCGATACACCTGTGATGAGATGCCTCATCGTTTCTGTCTTGCAAAGGCATGCTCGCACCGGACTCGCCCGCTCGTCCTTGGTTCTCAACTTTCTACTACGCCGTCAGTTGTCCTCCCCTCGGTTTCTTGTGTGGAATCTCCACGTTGACGTACTCCTTCTGCAACCCCTGAAACCCCAAGTCCCCCCTTGACTATGACCTCGTCGGGTATCCACTCCCCCCAACCCTCAGCGTTGAGGATGCTTTTGTCGTTGGCTTTGCCTGGATACGCGACGCTGAAAACCAGGATGCGGCGGTCGGATGCCATCGCTGCCAGGTGTGTGCGGGTGTGGCGTTTCTTCTTCACCGAGTAGTCCGCTCGATGCTGCTCGCGGTCTTTCGCCCGCTACACCGGATGTTCTGTCCCCTCGAGGATGACCTGCTTCACCTCGGGAAACGCCAGGACGAATTCTTCGATACTGGTCAGTTTGCGTTTGGGCAGCGCTAGCTCGGCACCGAGAGCGTCCGCCAGCAGTGGCTTGAGACGATGCATCCAGCGATTAGCTTGAGAGCGGTCGAGGTCGAACAGGAAACCGGCTAAATCAAAGGTGGGGTAGACCTTGAAGTAGAACCAGATGAAGAACAGCTTTTCCACAACTATGCCCAAGCGCGGTTTTCGACCTGCCCCGGCTGCCCGCTGACGGGGTAAGGGCTGCGGCGAGGCCGGTCAGCTTGAGCGAGCATTTGGGCGAAGGTCACTGCCAGTTGCTCGAAGGATTTCCGGTTCAGACCAGTCAGGGCATGGAGAATGCGGTCGTTTTAGGAGCGCGTTGGAGAGCCAGCTTGGGCTGCCTGATTTCCTGCTTCCCAGACGCATTATCGCCTAATTCATAACAGGCTTAGTGCAAAAAGTCCGGCTGAGACAGAAAAAAAGTCCGGCTAGCGAAGAAAACAATAAGGCGTGCCCGTTATTATCTGCAGACAGGCGTTAATGAGAAGCTTTCTTATTTAGCTTCTGCAGATTGGATATGAAGGTGAAGTGGAAGACATTGAGTGGCTGGTCGCTGCAGTTGACGGTGGGTGCGTGGTTATTGATTGGGCATGGCGCAATCGCGGCGGATGCGCCTGAGTCTAAACCGGTGCAATCTGCGGATGCGTCTATTTCAGCTGAGGAGAGATCGGGAGCGACTCATGCGTCCGTCCCAGCATCCACTGTTGATGGCTGGCGAGCGCAAGCCGAGTTGGCTGATGTGGTCGAAATCACCAATGTTCGAATTGAGGAAACCGCTGACGGTTTGAGGCTGCAATTAGCAACAACGGGGCAATTAGCAACCCCTGAAACAAGTGTGACGGGGAATGCGGCGATCGCTGATATTCCGAACGCCGTTTTGAACTTGCCAGCGGGAGAGGAATTGATCGTCAGCAACCCGGCTGCTGGCATAGCTTTAGTGAACATCTCCAATCTACCCGATAATCAGGTGCGGATTGCGATCACAGGCACCGATGCGCCGCCCGCAGTCGAGATCGGCTTGGGAGCGATGGGCTTAGTCGCGAATGCGATCCCTAACGATGACACAGTGCAGGTAACTGACGAAGATCTAATTCAAATTGGGGTGACAGGCCAAGTTGTGGCAGATGACTATTTCGTGCCTGATGCCAGCACTGCCACCCGCACCGCCACCCCGATTCTGGATACGCCTGCTTCGATTCAGGTGATTCCGCGAGCGGTTTTGGAAGACCAGCAGGTGACGGCTTTGGATGATGCGTTGCAGAATATCGCTGGAGCCGCTGTCACTGAAACAGAGGGGAGAGGCTTCCAGATTAATTTGCGGGGCTTTGATGGTGTTCCCGTCTTTCGCGATGGGTTTCGCTTATACAGTCCCAACGATAACGGTGACGCCGCTGGTCAGGACTTTCCGGAAATTGCCAACGTCGAGCGCATTGAAGTATTGCGAGGACCAGCCTCGATCTTATTTGGGCAGATCGATCCGGGGGGAGCCGTCAATGTCGTTTCGAAACAGCCCCTCGACGAGCCTTTCTATGAAGTCGGGCTACAGATAGGCAGCTATGAATTTGTGCGCCCGCGGATCGATATCTCTGGCCCCCTTACAAAAGATGGCAGCCTGCTCTATCGCTTAAACGCGGTTTATCAGCATGAAGACAGCTTTCGTGATTTTGACCAAGAGACCGATCGCTTCTTCATTGGCCCCACCCTCACCTGGCGACCTACCGATCGCACCGAGATCGATTTCCGTTTAGAGTACCTGGACGATGAGCGCCCCTTTGATACGGGTCTAGTCGCCTTTGGAGATGGTGTAGCCGATATTCCTCGCGATCGGATCCTGGGCGAACCGGACGACCGCATTGAGAGTGAATTCTTAAGCTTGGGCTACGATTTCGAGCATCGATTCAGCGAGAATTGGACTATACGCAATGCCTTCCGGTTTCTCAAAGATAACGACGACATCAGCGCGACCCTAAGTTTTCCGTTCATTGGCGGATTGGATGAAGCGACGGGCACCCTCAACCGCGTCTTTGCCGAACAAGTCGTGTCGAATGAGACATTAGCGCTACAAACCAATGTCGTTGGCGAGTTTTCCACCTGGTCAATCGACCATACTGTGCTGATCGGGGTAGATTTAGCGCGCTATCGGCTCGAGTCGGAATCTTACACCGTCTTCTTTCCGCCCAGTGTACGGGTGCCTCTCAACATCTTTGACCCGGTCTATGGTGCAGTACCGCGCCCCGATCGCCTCGATGAACCCACTACCAGCGAAGAAATAGATACCGACAGTTTGCAAATTTACGTGCAAGACCAGATTGAACTGGTGGACAATCTCATTCTCGTGGCGGGATTCAACTACGAAACAGTCAGTCAGACAACTACAACTTTGCGGGGGGGCAGAACCACGGAGGCAGACCTCAGCGAGGATGCGCTCAGCCCCCGGATTGGGTTGGTTTATAAACCGATTGAAAATCTCTCGCTGTACGCCAACTATGCGCGATCGTTCTTCCCTAGTGCGACGGTGACGGTGGAAGGCGACCCCCTCGAACCCGAGGAAGGCGAAGGATTTGAGGTCGGTGTGAAAACAGAATTGCTCGATCGCCGCTTGCTTGCGACGTTGGCTTACTTCAACCTCACTCGTCAAAACGTTGCCACCGCTGACCCGACAGATCCACGGTTTTCAGTTGCCACGGGCGAGCAACAAAGCCAGGGTGTTGAGTTGAACGTGATTGGCGAAATTTTGCCGGGCTGGAATGTCATCGGCTCTTATGCCTACATTGATGCCGAAATCACCGAAGACAACCAGTTCGATGTGGGCAATCGCCTGCCGGGAGTGCCAGAACATAGCGCTAGCTTGTGGACTACTTATGAGATTCAGACTGGCGACCTAGCCGGACTTGCATTTAGCCTTGGTTTCAACTGGGTTGGCGATCGCACCGGGGATTTAAACAACAGCTTCGACCTCGACAGCTACTTCTTGACCAACGCGGCGATTTCATACAAACGCGAGAATTGGCGCATTGGCCTCAATGTTCTAAATCTTTTCGATGTGAACTACATCGAAGGTACCCCCCGCACCCGTACGCGCGGTATCCAACCTGGCGACCCATTCACGGTGCTGGGCTCAATTCGTTACGAGTTTTAAATCGAACCTTCAACTTCCCACTCATGACTCCAGCTATTCAACCGCGATCGCAAGCACAGCAGAAGTTGAGCCCCGCGTTCAAGTTCGTCTTGTTAGGCAGCCTTTACACGTCACAGTTTCTGCCGTCGGCATTTTTCTTTCAGGCTTTGCCCATTTTCTTACGGCAGCAGGGGGCCTCACTGCAAGTAATTGGCCTATTGGGCTTGCTGACACTGCCGTGGATGCTGAAGTTTCTTTGGGCTCCTCTAGTAGATCGCTACGGTTCTCGTCGCTGGGGTCACTACAAATCTTGGATAGTCGTCACCCAACTCTTATTGGCCCCGATCTTGATTAGCTGCGCGTCAATGGATGCCGCCGATAATACTTTGCGATTATTCCAGGGGGTATTTGTCGTCGTGACCCTGGCCGCCACCCAGGATATTGCCACCGATGCCCTGGCGGTGAGATTGCTGGCACCCCATGAGCTGGGCTGGGGTAACGGCATTCAAAGTGCGGGCAGGGCCATGGGCGGCATCCTGGGAGGGGGCGTCATGCTGCTGGTGTTGAATCAGCTGGGCTGGCAGGGAAGCGTCTGGATACTAGTGGCAGGAGTGTTGCTGGCCCTGGTGCCGCTGTTCTTTTATCGAGAACCGGGCCGGAGGGCAGACCGTGATGAGGAAACAGGATCTGATGGAGTGGCACGAGAGATCGCGAACTATGCCGAGACACTGCTGAGCTTTGTGCGGCAATCAGGTGCCCTGCTGTGGCTATTTTTCATCTTGCTTTATGTCACGGGCAGCAGCATGGCCGCCACAATGTTTCGTCCCCTGCTGGTGGATCTGGGCCTTTCCATGGCTGACATTGGTTGGATGACCGGCATCGTCGGATCGGGGGCCGCCATCGTCGGGTCCTTGCTGGCTGGGGGGCTAATTCATCCCCTGGGTTACAAGCGATCGCTGATTGTATTCGGCATCCTGCAGGCGATCGCAGTAATTGCGCTGATTCTACCCGCGATGGGCGTCCGCGATCCGGTAGTGCTCTATGGCGTCAGTACTGGGGAAGTGTTTGCCCGCAGTCTGGCCAATACCGCTCTGTTCACCGTGATGATGGTCAAAAGCCGTCGCGAAACAGCAGGCAGCGACTACACCCTGCAATCGTCGGTTTTCATTATTGGGCATCACGTCGGTGTGCCTGCCCTGAGTGGCTTTATTGCAACGGCGATGGGGTACACCAGCGTTTTTCTCATAGGCCTTGTAATTTGCCTGGTGAGTGCTTGGCTGGCGACTCAGGTCGTTAGCAGATCGGACTCAAAACACGGAATTGAGCCCTCCTGAGATGCGGGACAAACGCATATTGGAATCTTGTAGCGATATCCACAATAAACGCGGCTCGATCTGGGTTTGTTGTGAACGCAAGGCTGAGTTCTGGCTCTCTGAGAATCTTATTCTATCGCGAAGTGAAATTAGCATGTTTTTGCCCTGCAAACGGGTTGGCGTGGCCGATACCTCAACTCTAATTCTGACGGATTTTGCCACAGCGAACTGCCTCTATGGATTCGAAGATGCGGCGGCCCGAGCCCCAACACAACAGCCAAACACAACAGCCAAAATTGAGCGATCGCATCTCGGACTGGCTGACCGGTCTTCACCAATCTGATGCTGAGGGCACCTTCTTTATTGTTTTCACGGGATTTACAGTGGTTGGATACAAACCCGCTTAATTGGAGATGGAATATTATGGCAACTCAGCGTTCAAACAAGGGCAATGGCGCGCCGCTGACCGATAAGCTGCTAACTGCGATCGCCAACCATCTGAACCAAGAACATCGCGACGATCTACTCGCCTTTGCCCAAGCCGCCAACTTGGACTGGGCCGAACAAGCCCAGGTCCTCACTCTAGATACCGCCGGGGTGAATTTGGAAGTTGTCGGCAAGGGCGAGGTACAGCACCTTCGCATTGACTTCCCGGAACCAGCAAATGGTGTGCTGGCGTTTAAGCGATCTTTTGGAGTACTCATTGCCAAAAGCCGCGCCCAGTTAGGACTGCCAACACTAGAAGATAGCCACGAGCCTTAGGGCGCGTCATCAATTAAACTCGAGACCCTTGCGCTATGGGTATTACCGGGCCCGCTTTGTAAACCTAGCTACGGGTTGAATCGTTTTATTATACGGATTTAGGTTCTTGAGGGTGCGACGCTGATAATGGTGGCAAAAAGGTGTTGATTCGCTGCAGATGGGGCAACTCCACCTATTTCGCACTCGCCAGAGCCAGGTGAAACTGATTCGGACTCGCCCCCTCAATCCCCAACGCTTTGAGAAAAAGCATACCCTGACTAACGATAAGCCTTCATATCCATACGCTTTAGCGGCAATATCAAGGGCCTTTCGCTCTTTCTAAACAAGTTGAAGTAGGCAGGTAGGTGAATATGCGATCGGAGCTATTCCCGTTTACTATTGACTGATTAGAAATACAACTCAACAATAAAGACTGGAAACATGTATCTCTTTTGCACTGAATCCCCATGAGTCTTTCAAGATTTTGTACCGAGCAACATGAGCGGGAGCAAGCCGGACTCCAAAAACTCTTGCTGTTGGGATTTTTGGGGTCAGTGGGGATGCACGCAATCGCCTTTGGCCTCAGTTCTCTGGGGATTTGGCAGCGCACTGCTCAGGCCGAGCTTTCCCCTATCGAGTTGTTGGTGATAGAACCGCCCCCAGCAGCGATCGCGGAACAACGGGAAGTGACTCTGGCGGAAATGAGCAGCGCAACCAACAATCCCGCTCCTGCGGCAATAGCCCGAGCTAATCCCGAAACTACAGCAGCTCCGGCTCCGCCCCCACCCACTGAATTCGTCGAACCCGAGCCGGAACCCGAACCCATTCCCGAAACTGAATTTGAATCGGAATTGACGGAGCTCGGGGAACCCGTAGAAAATGCAGACGCATTTGAGGAAGAACCCGAAACGACTGAAGAAGAATCCGCCGAGGAACTCGCTGCGCCCCCGCCATTGACCGAATCTCAGCTTGAGCGTCTGCGTAATTTCTATGGAGGCACTGCAGCAGAAGCCGATCCAGATGCTGCCTCAGCCGAAACCACGACCACAGAAAGCACGGATGGTGAAGCGAGCAGTACGGGAGAAGCAACCGAAACTGCCGCCAATAGCGGAACTGATACCCGAAACGGGACAAATCCCTCAGGGGACGGCACTGGACGAGGGGCGGGGTCGCGTACGGTGGCCTGTCAGAACTGCGCTAAGCCCCTGTATCCCGAAAGTGCTCTGGAATCGGGTGTTGAGGGCACGCCCCGAGTCCAAGTAGACATCAATCCCGACGGCACCGTACGGAGTGTGACGCTGGTGCAGTCCAGCGGAAATGCAGCAATTGACCGGGCTGCCATTCAAGCCGCCCGCAGTTCTAGCTTCCAACCGGTGGCGGGTGGGGCAAGCGTGCTCATTGAGTACGACCTGACCATTGAGGGATCGCAGCGCAATCGCGAAGCGCAACGACGGGGCGATCGCCGCTCTGTCGAAGTGCCTACGGAAGAAACCGAAACAACTTCCCAAACTGCTCGAGATACCGAAGCAGAAGACACCACGCCCAATCCCCCGGAAGCAGAAGATGCGTCAAACACTGCTCAGGAAAGCGATGTGGACAATACTCCACCAGCTTCGGAGCCCGATGGAGAAAGCCCCTCGTCAGATGAAACAGAATCAACCAATGGCGAGGCCCATAGTAAGCTCACTCCCGGCTTGTAGCCGAGAGCTTTCGCACTACACTGGAGTTGACGTGTAGGGAACACAACAAACCCGCCCGTTCGGGTGGGCTTACATGAGCCACCCCAAGCAATCGATTCATCTGTACGCCGTTATAGTCGGCGTCGCCTTCCCACCCACAACAACCCCACTCGTACCGTTTCCCAGAGCGATAGGACATGCTTCGCTCGGGTTGGATATACAGGCACCGGTGACAGATCTGGCTCGACTATCGCGGGGTGACGAACACGACTTCGACGCCCTCACCCATAGGGCGTACGCATACAGATTTCTGTGCTACGAGCGAATAAGGGTTTCAACGATTTGGAGTGCTTGAACTTAGCTCCCTATTCTCAACAAGTCCAGCTCGAGCCTCGCTTATTGCGAAAATCGAGCTGAAATTCCAAGTATGCGTTTGCCCTGCCCGCACCAAATGCTTTGTAAGCCACAAACTACCTGAGCTGATGAAATGCCCCCGAGTTTGCACGATTGCGCTCTATTTTGTTGTGGTGCCTGCCGATTCGTGCGGTCGCGGATCCCCTTCAGTTCTGACATCACGATGCCAACGCAGGACGACCTTGACTTTATCGCAGCGTTTAACCATGAATATTCTCTCCGCTTTGCTTGAGACCGACTCCGACCGACTCGACCGGTCGCAACCTAGATTCCAGCCTGCCGTCCGGTAGCTGCTCGCAGGCGATCGCTCGATCTAAACTTTGTTTCAGCGTCTCGCCACCGCAAACGGACGAAATGCGCCGGACGCTTGCCAAAATCAGAGGTTTTCCAGATCGCATCGAGTTCGAGATCGAACGGAACAGCGGTCGTGAGGTAGCGCTGAACGAGAGACCCGAGTTCGGGAGCGAGCTGTGCGGCAGCGATCGCAGCGGCGCCGAGACCGAACAATTGTTCGAGGGGACCGCGCGGCAGAATGGCGTGAGCGCCCAACCCCAATCCTGCCGCGAGCAAGGCGGTAACGGCGAGGTTAGTTCCACAACGCGGGTGGACGGCAAGATCCCACTCGCCGCTATAAAAGCGACGCAGGGCCGCGCAGACAGCACGTTCGAGCCGTGCGTGGGTGACGTTGCCGTATAGATAAAATCCACGCTCGGTAGACAGCCCGCCGAGCGCGGTGTTATCTGCCGAGCGCGGCCGTCCGGCCACGGGTTCGCTCAGCACCCAAACAGTGGCGTGTTCGAGGGCGTGAACTTGACGGACCATCAGCAGTTCTGCCAAGCCCGGCAGAAAACCGAGGTGCCGTATCAGCTCCGAGTCGAGCGTAGACTGCGCCCCCCAGAAATCGAACCGAGGGACATCGGTACGCGCCGTGTCAGTGTGAGTCATCGATAACTCTTTAGAGTTTTAATTTTTGAGTCTAAAACCCGCGATCGCAATCGCCCAGGAACTTTAAGCAAAGCTCCTGATTCACAGCGGTTCCTGCCGATCGCAAAGACAGCGTGCTGAAATCAACAGAGCTACATGCGGAAATGGTAGCGCCGACCGACCGGTTTGATTGAAGGCTTGAGCTTAATTTGGGCTTAACCGCAGCATAGGCTCGAAGCAACCTTCAAGTGATAGGTTCCTCGGGGTCGTTCAGCATGACTTCCGTGGGGGGAATCGCTCGTAGCGTGCGACCGTACCCCATCGATCCAAAGCCCTACCATCTTAAAGCAAAATCACCATGACTCTTAACTCCGGCGACATTGGGTTTGTTCAATACAATGCAGACGGCACGGACAATTTCGCTTTCGTAGCCTTGGTCGATATCCCGGCGAACGAAACGATCTTTTTCACAGATAGCGGCTGGCAGTCGGCCGGCACCCTCCGTAACACCGAAGGCACCATCGAATACACGACGCCTGCTGGCGGCTTGGCTGCGGACACGGTGGTAACGATCGACACAACGCCGAGCGCATCCGTCGGCACGATCGTCGGCGAGTCGAACGACCTGAACTTCTCAGTCAACGGCGACCAAATCCTGGCATATCAGGGCTCTGCTGCTAGCCCGACCTTCATTGCCGCTCTCAACAACCAAGGGTCAGCAGTCTGGCAGTCAGACACATCTAGTTCCAATGACTCCGCGCTCCCTAGTGGTTTGACAAACGGCACTAATGCCGTTGCTATCAATGAAGTGGATAACGTCATCTACAACGGTCCGACCACGGGCGATCGCGCAACTCTCCTAGCCGCACTCAACAACGCCAGCAACTGGACCGGCGGCAGCAACACCACCCCTCAAATATTTTCTGGTAGCTTCACGATTACCGGCAGCACTCCCGATACAACACCGCCGGCGATCGCGTCCCTGACCCCGTCTGACGACGCCACGGATGTAGCGATCGGTGCCGACCTGGAGATTTCTTTCAACGAGAACGTCCAGCGTGGGACGGGCAACCTCCTGCTGAAGCTACTGTCGGACGACTCGGTGGTTGAAACGTTCGATGCGGCATCCTCCTCCCAGCTGAGCATCAGCAACGGTACGGTCGCGATCGACCCGACGAGCGAACTTTTGGCTAGCACCGGCTACTACGTGGAAATTGCCTCAGGCGCGATCGAAGACACCAGCAGCAATGCCTTTGCAGGTATCTCTGGTAACAGCCTCTGGAACTTCACGACGGAAGCGGCAGCCGGTCCGGCGATCGTTATCAACGAAATCCTCTTCGATCCCCCATCAGGTGTTGATGTCAGCGGCGACGGCACCGACAACACCAGTCAGGACCAGTTCGTCGAGTTTGTCAACGTCTCCGGCGCGTCCCTCGATATCTCCGGCTGGACGCTCAGCGATGACGTTGGCGTGCGCCACACCTTCCCCAGTGGAACGGTTCTGCCTGCCGATGAGGCAGTCGTGGTCTTCGGCGGTGGTGGCACGCCCTCGGGCTCATTTGGAAACGCGATCGTCCAGGTTGCTAGCACCAACCAGCTCGGCCTCAACAACAGCGGTGATACTGTCACGATTAACGATGGCACCAGCAATGTTGCCTCTGAGAGCTACACCAGCGGCGGCAGCGATGAATCCCTCACCCGCGATCCCGACCTCACCGGCACCTTCACCGGACATATCGGCGCAACGGGATCGAGCGGTGCGGCCTTCTCGCCGGGAACCCAGATCGATGGCTCACCCTTCACCTCATCAACAACTCCCAGTCTCGTCTTCAACGAACTGCGCATTTCTGCGTCGGCTGGCGACACCACTAACAACTTTGTCGAGCTGTTCGGCGCCCCTGGTATGTCCCTCGACGGGCTGACACTGGTGGTGCTGTCGGGTGAATTTGCGCCGGGGCAGGTGGATTTTGCGATTGACCTGACGGGGGGCTCCACCGACGGCGACGGTTTTGCGCTGATTGCCAACAGCAGCACTGGGGCTAGCACTGACGCCGGGGACGTGCTGGTTTCTCCGCTGGACTTCTTCGGTAGCCCGAGCACGTTCGCGATCGTCGAGAACTTCACGGGTTCTCAAGGCAGTGACCTCGACACCAACGACGACGGCACGCTCGACAGCATGCCGTGGGATAGCGTCATTGTCGATTTATCGCTGATCGACGGCGACACCAATCCGGATTTCTCCTACAGCAGTAACATTGAGGGTCCCGACGGTAACTTCCCGCCTGCCGGGCTTGCCCGGACCACAGACGGTACGGGTGCATTCCAGCAACTCAGCTTTTCGGACACCTCCCAGGACACACCGGGTGCAAGCAACAGCGGTGGCTCGAGCAGCAGCGTCCCCGCGTCCATTCCGGAAATCCAGGGCAGCGGCGCAACTAGCCCTCTCGAAGGCGCAACCGTGACGACCACGGGCGTCGTAGTCGGTGACTTCCAGGGCAGCGACGAGCTGAGGGGTTTCTTCATCCAAGACCCTGAAGGGGATAGCGATCCCGCCACTTCCGACGGCATCTTCGTTTTCGTGCCGACGGCAAACACCACCTGGTTTGGTTTTGACGTAGCAGTTGGCGATGAAGTCGAAGTCACCGGTCGCGTCAACGAATTCAATACCTTCACCGAACTCGACTTCATTACAGACATCACGATTAACTCCAGCGGCAACGTCATCGTGCCGACAACGGTCACGCTTCCGGAAGCCACCCAGGGCGAACTAGAGCAAAACGAGGGCATGCTGGTCGAGATTGCCTCGACGATGACCGTCAGCCAGAACTTTTTCCTCGGACGCTACGGGCAATTGACGCTTTCCAGCCCCGACGACGGCGGTACCGCCGGTCGCCTGTTCCAGCCCACCAACGTGTTCGATCCGCTCAGCCCTGAGGCGACTGCCCTTGCCGAGGAAAACGCACGCCGCCTTCTGGTGCTTGACGACGGTCAAGACGTCAGCGGATTTGGCGATAATCCTTTCCCCGTTCCTTACATCGGCGCACCTGACACGGACGGCAACCCCACCAACATCATCCGCGCGGGCGACACGGTTTCCAATCTCGAAGGCGTGCTCGACTTCGGTCGCATCAACTCCTCTAGCTCACCGGTACGCGACTATCGCCTCCACCCCACTGTGGCGCCGGTCTTCACAGAGGCAAATCCGCGCCCGATCGCGCCCGACCCTGTCGGCGGCTCGCTCAAGGTTGGTGCGTTCAACGTACTCAACTTCTTCAACGGCGACGGCGTGGGCGGCGGCTTCCCTACCTCACGCGGTGCGGATACGGCAACAGAACTCGAACGCCAGACTGACAAGATCGTCGACGCGATCGCCGGGATCGACGCTGATATCCTGGGTCTGGTCGAAATCGAGAACGACGGCTTCGGTCCTACTAGCGCGATCGCCTCGCTCGTCAACGCCATTAACGCCGAAGTCGGTGCTGGCACTTACACCTACGTCGATCCCGGTACCGCGCAACTGGGCAGCGACGAAATTGCCGTCGGATTCATCTACAAGCCGGCTACCGTCGGTATCGCTTCCGGAACCAGCATCGCCTTTCTGGACACGGGCGAGTTCGACCCGGTCTCGGCTGCGCGCCACCGCGTCCCGCTAGCGGTCACCTTCGCAGACCTGGCTACGAATGAGGAATTCACCGCCACTGTCAACCACTTCAAGTCCAAAGGCTCGCTTACTGGCATTCCCCAGGATATCGACCAAGGCGACGGTCAGGGCAACAATAACTTCTCGCGCACCAACGCTGCCAACGAACTCGCCGCATGGCTGGCCACGGACCCGACCGGCAGCGGCGATCCTGACTTCGCGATCCTCGGCGACCTCAACGCCTACGCTCAAGAAGACCCGATCGCGGCATTGGAGACCGCAGGCTACACCGATGTCATCGAGCAATTTGAGGGCAATAAAGCCTACACGTTCACCTTCGACGGTCAAGCCGGCTACCTCGACCACGCGCTCGTCAGTCCATCGTTGCTCGGTCAAGTCACGGGCGCGACCGCATGGCACATCAACACCGACGAGGCCGAAGTTCTCGATTACGACGAGGAGTTTAACTCCCAACCCTACTCCGCGCCCGACCCGTACCGCTCCTCCGATCACGACCCAGTCATCGTGGGTCTGACCCTGGGGAGCAATGAAGTCCCGGAGATTATCCCTGACGCGGTCAACATTCCCGAGGGCAGCCCAAACCTTACTCCCGTTATCACCATCACTGCCACCGACGTTGATGACGACCCGCTGAGCTTCAATATTATCGGCGGGAATGATGACGCGGATGGCGACAGTAACGCCCCCTTTGGTATCTCCTCGATGGGCGCGATTTTCGTCAGCGACTCCGACGACCTCGATTACGAAACTCAAGCCAGCTATGCGCTCGACGTTGAAGTCAGCGACGGTCTCGCAACCGACGTTGCTACCATTACTGTCAACCTTCTCGACCTCAACGAGACGGGTATCCGCAGCAGCGGCGACGATCTGATCGTCGGCACCGATAACAAGGATCGCCTGCGTGCCAAAGGTGGCAATGATGTCATCTACGGTAAAGGCGATCGCGATGTCATCTTCGGCGGTCGCGGCAACGACATTGTCGACGGTGGGGCAGGCAGGGATCGCCTGTTCGGCAGAGGCGGAAACGATATTCTCTTGGGCGGTCCTGGCAACGACATCCTCATCGGCGGTCGCGGCGAGGACGTCCTGAACGGTGGTGAGGGACGCAACCGCCTGCGCGGGGGTGCCAATGCTGACATCTTCGTAGTGAACCCGGGCGCGATGGACTTTATCTACGGCTACGTGGACGGCGCGGATCGCTTAGGGCTGCCCGACGGTCTGACCTTCGGAGATCTAACCGTTTCCAAAGCAGCAAACGGCGCGACGATCGCGCTCGACACCAGCCCCAGCGACATCTTTGCCAAGCTTCTGGGTGTCAACAGCAGTGATATCACTCAAAGCGATTTCGTTGCCATCTAATCGGCGAGACCGCTCTCATTCCTCGGCGCTCCCAACGCAGCAGTTGGGAGCGCATTTTCCGCTTGGGCGTCCCTACGGTCGAGCGGCTCGAGCAATTTGCCGGTAGGGAGAGGATAATTCCATGGCCGGCGAGCAATTCCCGGGCAGGTGCGACCCGCACCCCCCATGGCAACCTAGTCCTGGCAAGTTTGGTGGTTATCGAGAGACAATAGGTCTGCAGTTGGCACTCAGAGAGAGTTTCGCGTAGCAATTCATGCCTAGTTCGCAGACGAGGTTGCAAATTTATCTCGACCACAGCGCGACGACACCGCCGCGCCCCGAGGCGATCGCCAAAATGCAGATAGCGATGCAGGAGCAGTGGGGCAATCCGTCGAGCTTGCACGAGTGGGGCCAACGATCGACAACGATGCTCGAACTTGCCCGCGCTCAAGTGGCGGAGTTACTCGGCGCGATCGATCCGGCAGCAATTGTCTTCACTTCCGGCGGCACGGAAGCCGACAACTTAGCGATCCTCGGCGTTGCCAAGTGCTATGCCGAACCCCAGCATTTGATTATCTCCAGCGTCGAGCATCCGGCAGTATCGCAACCCGCATACTGGTTGGAACGCCGGGGCTGGCAAGTGACATACCTGCGCGTGGATCGTTGCGGTCGCGTTCGACCTCACGATCTTATTGCCGCACTGCGACCGAATACGGTCTTGGTTTCTGTCATTTTTGCTCAAAGCGAAGTCGGCACGCTGCAGCCGATCGCGGAACTGGGTGCGATCGCGCGCGATCGAGGCGTGTTGTTCCACGCTGACGCCGTACAGGCAGCCGGTCGGGTTGCACTCGACGTCGAATCGCTGCCGATAGATTTACTATCGGTGTCGAGTCACAAGCTTTACGGTCCGTTGGGAGCCGGCGCACTCTACGTCCGACCCGGCGTCGAACTTGAACCGCAACTGGGTGGCGGCAGGCAAGAGGCAGGGTTGCGCTCTGGAACGCCGGCACTGCCGGCAATCGCGGGGTTTGGGGCCGCCGCTGAGCTGGCAGCCCGCGAACTGCCTGGCGAAGGCGAGCGACTGCAGCACCTTCGCGATCGCCTGTTCGCACAACTGAGCGACTGCGAGTCTCTGGTCCCGACCGGCGACTTGCACCAGCGATTGCCCCATCACGCCAGTTTCGTCGTGCGCCGCTCCGGCGAGCTATTGACCGGAAGGACGGTAGTCAGGCAGCTCAATCTGGCCGGAATCGGCATCAGCGCCGGGTCGGCCTGCCACAGTGGCAAGGTCAGTCCGAGTCCCATACTGACGGCGATGGGGTACTCGGAAACTGATGCGCTGGCTGGGATTCGCCTGACCCTCGGCCACAGCACAACGGTCGAAGACATCGACTGGACGGCACTCGTTCTGAAGCAAGTACTCAAACGCCTCGGTTGCGGGCGCCAGCTGACTGCATGCAACTAACCGGATCCCTGCAAATCTTTCAGCTTTAAGTGCCTGCCTTCAATTAGTGCCCGCCTGCAAATAATTTGCCGTTGGCGCAGGACAGCCGATAATCGAGCTAATAACCGAGCTGTTTTTTTGCCCAGCACTCAATACTTAAGAACTTATGACTGAACTTATGACCGACATCCCTCGCTCCCTCGAAGAAACGATCGGGCAAGCTCGAGAGTCCACGCTGCTGGCGATCGAATCCGGTTACCGCCGCCTTCAAGTGGACTTAGCCATTCCCGAGATTGCCCTGCAAGGTCAGCGACTGGCGTGGAGCTTCAGCGAGCTATTTCGCGATTGCGGGATGGGACTGAAGGTGCTCTTCGCCGACACCGGTGCGGCAGCGTTGGCGCGGCGCGATTGGGGTGAAGTGCCATTCCGGGTCGACGATCTCGGCAGCCGTAATTTTCCCATCGAGCGCAAGATGGCAACGGAGGACGAGATTTACTTGCTGCCGTGTCCTTCGGCAGTAGAAGTTCAGAAAGTAGAAGAGCTGTGCAATCTCGCTGGCGATCGCCCGGTTATCCTGCTCGCTCCCCAGCTCGAAGACGTATCGATCGTGGGAATTGGTTACGCAGCACGCCAGCTACGCGAGCGATTTTTAAGCACGCTCGACACTAGCTATTACCTTCGTCCCATGGAAGGTGCTGTTGTCTTACGGCGTTTTCCGGCTCCCTGGCAGGTATGGCGCGAGCTAGAGGACGACGGGTACGAACTGCTGCACGAAGGCGGACAGAAACCCATGGCTGAAGCCCTAGATCGCATCCTAGCCGGCACCGATGCTGATGAGGGCGAGAAAGCAACGCCCGTTCCGACTAAGAAGCCGGGGATGCTTACAAACCTGCAGCGGTTCCTCCGTGCATTGAGCAATTGATCGCCACTCGAGCAACCGTTCGATCGACAGGATGTGTCGCTTATCGGCATTTATCCGGGCTATGTGTGATAAGCCGCGCCCAAATACAATTCGCCAACCTTCGGATCGTTCAGCAACTCGCGACCGGGACCCTCAAAGCGATCGCGTCCGCTTTCTAAGACGTAGCCGCGATCCGCCATCTCCAATGCGCGCCGCGCGTTTTGTTCGACGAGCACGATCGCTTTCCCTGCTTGGTTGATGGCCTTAATCTGCTCGAACACGCTCGACACCAGTTGTGGTGACAGCGCCGCAGATGGTTCGTCGAGGAGCAGCAAATCTGGGTCGAGCATCAGCGCCCGACCCATTGCCAACATCTGACGCTCGCCGCCCGAGAGCGTGCCGGCGCGCTGGCGCCGGCGCCGTTTTAGGACGGGAAACATCGTGAAGATACGCTCTTTGAGTTGTTTGTTAGAACCGCTCAAAACGAACGCGCCCATCTCGAGGTTTTCTTCAACCGACAGCGAAGGGAACACGTTGGAAATTTGCGGCACGTAGCACATGCCGCGCTGGACGATCGCGTTAGAGCGCAGGCCGGCGATGTTCTCCCCTTTGAACCAAATCTCCCCGCGATTGGGCTTGAGCAATCCGAAGATTGTTTTGGCGAGGGTCGATTTGCCTGCACCGTTGGGGCCGATCACTGCCACGAGCTCTCCCGGCGCGATCGCGAAGTTAATGCCTTGCAGGATGTCGAGGTCTTTAACGTACCCCGCGTATACGTCCTCGACCACAAGAAGCGGTTCCGTCGCGGCACGGTGATTGGTATCGGTCATGGATGATAGCAAGCGTTAGAGCGGGCACAGGGCAAGGCACGATCGCCGGGTCGACCAAACGCCATTAACTTTTGTGGGTTGGTCTCGGCAGGGACACTCGATTCTATTCTGGAGTCTTTTGGAGTTCGGGACGTTCTTCAGGAACGATCGCGCCTTCAACCGGGCATACTTGCAGGCAAATGCCACAGTCGATGCAGGTGTTAAAGTCGATCCAGAACCAATCGGTGCCTTTGACATTCTTGCCGGGACCGGGATGGATGCAGGCGACCGGACAAGCGTCGGTGCAATCGGCAACCCCCTCGCAGATGTCGGTCGCAATAGTGTAGGGCACGGGAACGAGTCTCCTCCAAAATCGGGTAACCATACTATCGGGTAGCCATACTACTGTAGTCCCGGTTTGCAGCGATCGCGGCCGCACTAAGGGTTGCTGCACTGGTAATACCCCGTTGATGTGTCTAGCCTAGATAGAGAATCGAGCAATGCTCTGACCAGGTTCTCCAGGCGGAGGGAAGATAGCAAAAGACTCTCCCTTCGCTCGCGGAATCGCTTGACCCGCTCGGCAATATAAGTTGACCCTTGCCGACCCAGAAGTCTTGCGGATTGGCGATCGCCTGCCGGTTGACGTGATTCGCCCAACTGCCTACAGTGAGCAAACGCCCCCGCGCTCCTGCCGTTCCCATCGGTTCGCTCGGTCGATCTTTCGTTCCAGCCGCCCCTATGACAGCATTCTTCGATCGCGCCTGGCCGTTCTGGCCCGCACTGCCAATCTATCCCTTCGACCAGCGCCCGACCCTCCGCCGCGAAGCGATCGCCGACACCCTGTGGACATTCGATCAATTCCAGGGCATTTTCTACGTGGTCGTGCCGGTGCGGATGAGCGTGATACGGTTGGAGCGCGGCGGCTTACTGGTCTATGCTCCGATCGCGCCAACGGCAGAATGCGTGCGCCTCGTCCGCGAGTTGGAAGCGCGTTACGGCGAAGTCAAGTACATCATCTTACCCACTGCGTCCGGGCTGGAGCATAAGGTCTTCGTCGGACCTTTCGCGCGGCGTTTCCCGAACGCGCACGTGTTTGTGGTGCAAGGACAGTGGAGTTACCCGGCTAATTTGCCGCTGAGTTGGTTGGGGTTTCCGAGCAAACGCACTCACGTCCTGCCAGCCGACAGTCGCGATGCGCCCTTTGCCGACGAATTCGACTATGCTTGTCTCGGACCGATTCAGCTCGGGCTCGGACCCTTCGCCGAAGTCGCGTTTTACCACCGGCGATCGCGCGCGCTCTTCACCACCGACACGATCCTGTCGCTGCCTGCCGACCCACCACCCGTTCTGAACCAGCATCCGTATCCGCTGCTGTTCCACGCCCGCAGTGATGTGCGCGAGGCGATTGTTGACACCCCAGATAACCGCCGCCGGGGCTGGCAGCGTATGTCTTTGTTTGCGTTTTACTTTCAACCCGGCGCGCTCGAAATCGTGCCGCTCGGCCGGGCACTCCGCGAATCCGTGCATTCCTCCGATCGCTCCAAAAAAGGGTACTTCGGGTTGTTTCCGTTTCGGTGGGTCGGCGACGACTGGCAGCGATCGTTCCAGAAGCTCCACGATGGCGGGCGGTTGTTCGTCGCTCCGATCCTGCAAAAGCTCATTCTCAACCGCGCGCCGAACGCAACGCGCGCTTGGGTCGGTCGCGTGACCGCTTGGGAGTTCGAGCAGATCGTTCCCTGCCACCTCACCGCCCCAGTTGCTGCAACGCCAGACCAATTCCGTGCCGCCTTTGCCTTCCTCGATGCCGAGTCGGCACCAGGTACGGAGCGCCATCCACTGCCAGCCGAAGATTTTGCCTTCCTCGATGATTTGAACGAACGCCTCGTCGCCGCTGGCATAGCTCCACCGCCCCTCCGGTAAAGCGGTCGCGACAGACCGCAAACCGTCAATCGCCGACCGAGGTCGAGTCCCTGGGAAGGGCTGAAGAATCATCTGCGTCGGCAACTCAACCCGTTGGAGAATTTCTGGGATGCAGTCGACCGAACGTTCGGAAAACAGTCCCGACCAACCATTCAAGTTCCGTGCCGCGAACGACCCTTCAAACACCATTTTTATTGTTGGGACTCGACGAACGACCAACACAACCTGAATGGCTCTTTATGCAACTATTTCAAGGTCTACTACAGCTCATGCCGCGATCGCCATTCACAATAGGCGTCGGTCTAGCCAACGTTGCCAGCCGCGCGATCGCCCCCGCCCCAACCGCGCCGTTGGTGGCACCACTGCCGCCAAACCATCCTCCGGTGGCAGCCAAGCAGCTAGAGCGTAGAGGTCTACCCCTCGTTTCATTGCCAGCGCGATCGCTCCCACGATTTCCTCCGCCAGTGCGCCGAACACCTGTGCCCCCACGACCCGTCCGTTCGGTCGCGCCACCAGCTTGCAAAATCCCGTTGCCTCGTCTCGCATCCACGCCGCAACCGGCAAGCGATCGCTTGCATACTCGCTGCAACACGCGAACGTCGCGTTGCCGTACGCTTGTCTTGCTTCGGCCTCCGACAACCCCACCGTCGCTAAAGGTGGATCCGTCGCGATCGCCCACGGCAAGCCGCTCGCTGTCAGCTGCTGCCACGGTAGCGCCCGCAAATTCCCCGCAATCACCCGCGCTTCCAGACGCGTCCGGCGATCGCTCCCCGACGCCCCATCCGCACCGCAGGCTAAGATGTCGTGCTGCGACGTCCGCAAGCGTGCGTCCACCTGCAGGCCGCGCGGCCGATACTTAACGCCCAACCCTTCCAATCCCAACCCGGCCAAACGGGGTTCCACGCCCGCCGCCATTACCAGTACGCCTGCGGTCAGCCCGCGATCGCCCACCTGTAGCTTGACTCCGCCTGCTTCCGCAGCTCGTACGCACGCGATCGCCCCCTGGGTCATCACCCGCACGCCGTCCGCTTCTAGTTGCGCCTGCAACCACGCATCTGCCTCCGCGTCCATCCCGGCTACTGCCCGACCGTCCGGCAACAGCAACAGTACCGTCTTACCCCAGCGCGCGAGCTGCTGTGCCAACTCCGCACCTGCCGTATCGCCCCCCGCAACCGCGACTGTTGAGGGCAAATCGGCGATGCTGCTTTCTCTACTCCAGATTGTTGCCGGCGATCGATACTCTACGTTCTCCAACCCCTGAATTGCCGGTACTCGTGCCTGGGTGCCCGTCGCCAACACGACTCGGCGCGTCGGCAACACGCGATCGCCCGCCCGCACGACTGGATGCGATCGTGCCTCCCGCTCGATCAGCCCGCTCCCGACGACAACATCGACACCCGCTGCCGCCAATACCGCTGCCGCAACACCCCTCTCTGCTGCCAACCGGGCTAACTCCGCTCGTGCTTGCCAGTTGCTTGTAGGGGCGATCGCCTCCCCCAGCCCCATTGCCGGTCCCGCAATCTGCACCGCACGCGCGGCCGCCTGACGATAAAACTCGCTGGCAGGGAGCTTGGCATCACTTCGCTGCGTCACCCATGCCGTCCTCAATCCTGCCTGCGCTGCCCGCAACGCCACCTCTCGGGCCGCCAGCGTCGGACCGATCGCGACGATCTCATACGCTGTCATGACCGCCATCCGCCAATACATCTGCCAGCGCAGCCACCAGGCGATCGTTGTCCGCACGATCGCGCACCGCCGTTCGGAAATAGCGATCGCCCAACTCGGGGAAGGTGGTGCAGTGTCGGATCAGCAGGCGGTGACGCACCAACAACTGCTCTTGCAGCTCCAGGACCGACCGTCGCGATCGCACCAACAGAAAATTCGTCGTACTCGCCAGCGGCTCTAACCCCGGCAGCTCCGCCAGCCCTTCGCGCAAGCGCTCCCGCTCCAACGGCAGCCACGCTCGCGTCCGCACCTGAAACGCCGTATCTCCCACGATCGCCTCACCTGCCGCGGCTGCCAATATGTTCACCGGCCACGGATCGCGCCACTGCTGCCAGCGCTGCAACCGCTGCGGATGCGCGATCGCGTACCCCAAGCGCAGCCCCGGCAAACTGTAAAACTTTGTCAGCGATCGCAACACCACTAGATTCGGATGCGACGCGATCTCCGTCACCACACTCGGCTGCAGGTCCGGAGGCAAAAAATCGATAAACGCTTCATCTACCACCACTAGCGCGTAATGCTCCAGCGCTGCCAGCAGCTCAGACCGCGCAAATGACTTCCCCGTGGGATTGTGCGGGTTGTTGATCAGCAGTCCGACGCGATCGCCTCCAGTTCCCGCTCTTAATATTACGTCTGGCAGCGGCAGCTCGGTCGCCGCTATCGCCTCCGGCGTCTCCAGCACCAGCCGTCGCGATCGCATGCGCCCCCCAAATGCTTGTAGCGCTCGTTCGTAGTCCGCAAATCCCGGCACGATTGTCTCGACGGCATCCAGCTCCGCCAGCTCGCGGGCCGCCCAGCTGAGCAGCTCTGCCGCACCATTCCCCGGTAGCACCCATTCTGGCTCCATCCCGTGCTGGGCGCCCAACACTGCCCGCAGCCGCGAATAGCTCGGATCTGGGTACGCCGTCAGCTTGCACACCGCCGCTTGGACGGCTGCGATCGCGTTCGGAGGGGGACCCAGTGGATTGATACTGGCTGAAAAGTCCGTCAAAGACTCAGGTGGGCAGCCCGCCAAACGAGCTGCCCAAAAGAGATTGCCGCCGTGGCGGGGGTGTCCGGACAAAGCAGGCACCAACCGCACGCGATCGTCGCTACTAGGGAGCAACCTTCTCCTTGAACGACTTACCTGCCGAAAATGCCGGGACGCGCGTCGCCGGGATTTCCATCTTGTCTCCAGTTTTCGGATTGCGACCTTCGCGAGCCTTACGCTCGCGCGACTCGAACGACCCAAAGCCCACCAGCGTGACCTTTTCGCCATCCGAAACCGCTTCCATAATCGTATCGAGCGCTGCCGTCAATACGGCATCCGCCTGCTTTTTGGTGACGGTTGTTTTCTCTGCAATCTGATCGATTAAATCACCTTTGTTCATGGGCGCACTCCTGAGTAGTCGAGACTAAGGACGCGATCGATCGGCAACTGTTTCTGCTAATTCTCGATCGCTCGGGAGCCACACACTCGATCGCAACGCGCAAGCGAAACGCCGAAAGGCAGAATGGCTCTGGCTTTTACAGCCCCATTCTAAAGGCAACTCGCCAATGGTGGATCGCAAGCAGCGTTAAAATATCCAGATTTCGCCATTTTTTAATAATTGCTTTTAAAATTGCCCCACACCGAATGGTGCGGGGCAATCAATGCCGTTCAGTGTGGATTTACTCGCCCACGTTCGGCGGAACGGGTGGGAAACCTTGCTGCTGCAGGAGTTGGCGCGCATCCGGACCCGGCGTATAGCCGTAGCCGTAGCCTGCATCCAGTGAATCGTCCATCACCTGCGGCGTTACCAGCACCACCACCTCATCGCGTTGTGTATCGGTATTGGAGCTGCGGAACAAAGCACCGATAATCGGCAGATCTCCCAGGATCGGCCATTTGCTTACAGTAGTTACCTCAGAGTCTTGAATGATACCAGTTAGAATCAACGTTTGACCGTCGCGCATTCGGATCAAACCCGAACTGACTTCTCGGCGAGCCAGCAAGGCAATAAGGTTGTCAGTACCAAAACCGCTGTCGAATTCCTCGATGTCGGCAATCGTGCTAATGACTGGGGTCACCGACATCGAGACAAACCCGTTGTCGTCGATCCGTTCAATATTGACATTGAGGACCAAGCCGGCCTCGCCGATCAGCGGCGTCACCGTTCGCACACCGGATTCAGTGTCAACCTCTGTTGTGACGCTGGTAATAACATCCTGGACTAACCGTACCGTCGATTCCTGACCTTCCTGGACTACCAAAGTCGGATCGGTCAGAATCTTGGCATTACCTGAAGTGATTTGGGCTTGGATCAACGCCAAGAATCGATCCGGAGTCTGAAGCAGACCCGGAGGTGAATATCGAATGCGTCCGTCTGGTTCGATACCTGAAATTCCTGGTTGGAGAGGGTTAGCATTGGTGCCGAAATTAGGACGTGCAAATACGCCAGGGGGAAAAGCTCCGGAAGTCGTCCCTTCAGGAACCGCAAAGGTCACGTCGCCAAAGGGGGCATTCCCCTGAAAGTCGAAGAAAGGCTGGATGGATGCTCCATCTCCCAGTCCCAGTCCGGTAATCGGCGGAAGGATCGCTCCCGGAGCGACAGCTGAAGCAGCGGACGGAGGATTTCTGCGTCCGAAGTTGATAACTGCGTTGCCTTCATCGCTGACGACAAACGTATCGCCAGCAGCGAACGAGAAGCTGCTGCTGAAGTTTTGCATTCCAGCGAGGTTGACGTCGACGATTTTGACATTGACCGCGACCTGTCGGCGTCGAGCGTCAAGCTGTGTCAGCATACCAGTGGCAATTTCAACGATCCGAGTTTCACCAATTAAGGTGAGCGAGTTCAGACGCTCGTCCGTCGTAACCGTCAACCCCTGCAAAAGTAACGGTGCTTCCACACCAGCTTCGTCCGGTTGCCGCGCGGTGAGCGGGCGGATATCGGGGGGTTGCAGGATTGTACGCACGATTCGCTGGGTTTCGGGATCGATTACCTGCTCTTCGAGTTGCTCCAAGATTTGTACGGCTGCTCCCTGAGTTGCCAGGAATGTGGCTGCAGTTCCTGCATCCACCTGATTGAGGCGATAGCTGCGCGCGATCAGGTTGCGCGCTGCAGCGGGTAGTTCCGTACTGACAAAGATCGTGCGCCCGCGTCGATTGGCCTGCAAACCAGAGAGCTGCAGCATGGCATTAAACGCCTCTTGAACGGACTCGTCTTCGAGGTCTACAGAAATTGTCTGCGTGCCTTCGTCGCCACCTTCGCCAGAAAAGACCAAATTGAGGTTTGCCGATCGCGCAAGAAGAGAAAGCACCTCGCGAACGGGTGCTTCGCGCAAAACGAGACGCGGCACGCGCACGCTGGTGCCGAGATCGACCACGGCTGGCGACGTATCGATTGTGGATACTGCCATATCGCCAACTGGGGGAGCCACGGCTCGAGGTCGCGTCGGTCTCACGGGGGTAACGCGCACTCCAGTGGCGTTGGAAAGCGCCGGTTGCCCATCGATCGTAACGCCGGGGTTGGGAAAAAGGACTTGGGGATTTGCGGCTTGCACTAGCAGGTGTTGCTGGCGAAAGCCATTCACTTGCTGCAATGGCCGGGCACTAGCCGCCAAGGGTGGAGCTGCCAAGACGGCAGCCCCCAATAAAGTCGCCAGTTGCTGATAAGGTCGTTTCACGATTTGCTCCTCCACCAATTGAGTATTGCGCTCTCAATACAAACTGTGTCTATCACTAGCTGGGGTTGACATGCCAAACTTTGGTGTTTTGCTGCCTAATTACCGACCTCTGCTGCAGCTGCCTCTGCTGCTTCGGCTGCAGCAGCTGCCTTTTCTGCTTCGGTGAGGGGCAAGACAGCCTCAAGCTGAAATGTCGTTCGCAATTGCGGCGACGCTGTTGCGACGAAACCCTGACGCGAGCGGTCAAATCTGAAGGGAGTCGGCTCGTCAACCTTAGTGTCAAGATTACGAACGATGAGTAGCGGCTGTAGGCGCTCGAGTTCAGCAAGGACGGCACGCGTCTGCTGAAAAGTCCCGGATGTCTCAACCTGGTAGCGCTTGCGCTTAATCTTCCCGTTGATAGCCTCGCCGAACGAGTCGTCTGTCACTATGACGGCTTGGGCATCAACCTCACTGAATTCGCGCAACTCAAACCCCCCTTTTGACGAAGTTGCATTACCGGCAACTTCAATAAGTGTTTTCTCCAAGTCGACAAGTATCGTATCCAGACTCGATTCGCTGGACAATAAAGCGAGCACTTGTTGCTGGCGGCTACGAGCAGTCTGCAATTGGTCTTGCACGGCTGCGATATCTTTTTGGACGGACGGCTGCTCGTCAATTTGCCGTTGGGCATCGTTGCGCTGCTGCACCAGTTGGTCGTAGCGCGCGCGCGCGGGCTGCACGAAGTTCAACCACGCATAAAGAGCAATCGCAAATCCGGCAACCCCGAGTAAAACCCCGCTTACCTGAGGCGTCAGAGTAAGGCCAAAAACGGTAGGGTACTCGGGAGGCAGCTCGTCATCTTGTCCGAGAGCAAAGTCGTTTGTGAATGACATGATGGGTGTCTGGAGAATGGCAGCGATGTAGTGCGAGAGTGTAGGTTAGGGCGTGCTGCAAGGTGCAACCACAAGCGCTCAAATCAGATCTCGCTCCTCAAGCGTGCGAATACGCGTCACGAGACCGTTTGCCCCTTTATCCACGAGCTGCGGTAAGAGTTCGGATGCTGGCTTGTCATTCAGCTGCGTGACAATGTTGTACTTAACAATCAGTTTCGGAACGACTCCTTCGGGAGCGCCAACAGCTTCTGAGGGGTAAACAGTTTGAAGCGCGCTTTCAAGGTTAGTTGAGTTAGGAGCCAAGAAGTCGGAACGTTTCAAAGTCAGTACGAAGTGGTTGACTGCTTGAAAATCGTTGGCTAGCCCGCTGAGCTTAATGATGCCATCGTTGGCCTGGAGGATACTTTCAACTTGAACGTTGTCGGGAATGCGGTCGTGCAGATCCTGCAAAAGCGCTGCCGAGGGCTTGATGTCGTTAAAGATATTTGCCAGTGCCTCGGCTTCTGCCTGGGTGGTAGCCAGTTGAGCGCGAGCGGCTTCGAGCTTCTCTTGACTGGCTGTCAGAGTGTCGAGCTCTCCTTGCAGCTCAGCGTTTTCTCGCTCAACACTGGCGATCTGCTGCTGCGTGAGGTACCAGTAGGCAAACATGCCCAACGGCAGCACGAGAGCAACGACTCCACCGATCGCCAGCGGTAGCACACCGCCCTCGACATTATTACCGCTGCCAATAGCTGAAGCAGTTACACCGCTGGCAGCAACTGCGTCTTTCTGAGGCTGCCCCTCAGATCGGCGTTCCTTGAGGAAGTTGACGTCGAGACTATACATAACGATCTATACCTCCCGCAGTCCTAATCCTAAAACCGTTCCCAGTCCCGGACGCTGAATTGCCGGGATATCGAGATTTGTCTGAAGTGACAGCGTCGCGATCGGATCGATCTGCGTTGTCGGCACCCCGAGGCGGTGCGAGAAAAACTCATCGAGTTGACCGATACCGCCTCCCGGTCCGGCCAGCAGGATATGCGCGACTTCAACCCCCTCGCTCTGACTCAAATAGAAATCGATCGAGCGTCGAATTTCGTCCGCCAGCTCGCCCAATCCCCGCTGCAGGGCATTCATGCCCGGATTGAGTGGAGCCGTGTCACCGCGCTGGGCTTCGGCTGTCGGCACGGGAATCGTCATCTCCTGCAAGTGTTCCGTGTTGCGTGTCGGCGGCAAATTCATTGCCCGTGACAGCGCGCTCTGCAGCTGATAAGTGCCGATTGGTACCGTGCGGTTGAACTGCGGAATGCCATCAACAATGATGGCGAGTTCGGTGCTGTCGAATTCGATATCGACAAGGACGGCGGCATCGCTTGACCCGAACTGCCGTAACTGCTCGCGGATCGTGCGAATGAGTGCGAAACTATTGATTTCCAGTACTCCAACCTCTAAGTTGGCTCGCCGAAAAATGTCTAGGTAGGTGTCGGTAACCTCACGCCGCGTGGCTACCAGCAACACCTGCACTTTCTCGATACCATCTTCGTCTTCAAAATAACCGAGTTTTTGATAGTCGAGATCGACTTCTTCTCGCGGGTAGGGCAGATAGAGCGCAGCTTCCTGATTGAGGACGATATCCCGCAACTCTGCGTCATCGAGTTCGGCCGGAATCGGAATTAGCCGCACAATGGAATCGCGCATCGGTACGGAAGCAGTGACGCGCTTGGCTTTGATGCTCTCCGTTTCGAGAATGCTTTGAATGAGTTCGGCAACAGCACCCGGATCGACAATCCTCCCCTCTTCGCAGACCCCCTCAGGCACCTCGCGAGTCACCAGAGACTTGAGTTGATATCCTTTTTCTGACGTTCGCACCTGAGCGACACTAATTCGCTCAGGTGCGACTTCGATCCCGACTCCTTTGTTATCGCGGCCGAAGAGTGAACCCTTGAAACGCTGCAGCATAGCACAACCTGCACACTGAGAAATAAGGACCTTAATACAATTTTGAGGGAGAGATGAGCCAGAAATGAATTCCCACAGATGTTACTCGATCTTGCGCGAATAGGGAATCCCTAAAACTCGAAATTCCGAAGAAATACTGATGAAGTAAGCTCCCAACGATCGCCAGCCTAATCCGTTCGTTAAGTCAACGATCGCGCTACCAACAAAACAGTGTCGTCACCCACTGCGATCGCTTGTCCGCGATCGCAATCGAGGAAATCCTCGCGCGCCGAAGCACAACCTGCGAACTTCAGAAAGGAGAACTCTAATTGGGAAGGGCGAAGGACAAACTCTTCACCAGCCCGATGTAAATCCCCTCTAATGCTACTAGATTTAGTGCGAATGGAGCATGCCTCAAATTCGAAGTTCCGAAGAAATACTGAAGAAGTAAACCTCCAAGGATTGCCGCTCCAATCAGTTCGATGTCTCGAACAATCGCGCCATCAACAAGACAGTGTCGTCACCCACCCGATAGCTTGTCCGAGATCTCAATCGGCAAACTCGTCGCTCGCGTCCTCAAGCACAACCTTCAAACTTAGAATTGAGGACTTTAATAGCAAGCGCGAAAGAGAGATGCTCCACCAGCCCAGGGTAAATTCCCTTCTAATAATACTCTATCTGTCGCGAATCTGGTACGCCTCAAACTCAAAGTTCCGAAGAAATACTGACAAAGTAAACTACCAACGATCGTAGCTCTAATCTATTCGATGACTCGAACGATCTCGGTATTAATTAAACAGTGTCGTCACCCACTGCGAGCACTTGTTTGCGATCGCAATCGACAAGCCCATTGCACGCTCGCCACTTTGGTTGCCCAAAGCAAAATCGCCAGCAGATAAAAGAGGTTTCCCTTCGCTGGCGACGAGCCAATTTTTGCTGGGTTCCCGACAGTTGATGCACTATCGAGTGCGGTCAACTGAAGCGACGGACGTTTTCCGTAACCTTCGAGGCGGGCTTGCGCCC
Organism: Rubidibacter lacunae KORDI 51-2; assembly: GCF_000473895.1. Taxonomy (NCBI): domain Bacteria; kingdom Bacillati; phylum Cyanobacteriota; class Cyanophyceae; order Chroococcales; family Aphanothecaceae; genus Rubidibacter; species Rubidibacter lacunae. The sequence continues at coordinate 185,048 of NZ_ASSJ01000004.1, forward strand.
ACGTCGGGCCAACACGAGCAAAACGTAAACGGTAATTAGGTAGACAACCGCTAGCAGGGGGATGATCGTAGACATCACGGCAACTCCGAAGCTTGTGTGGGTGGTGTGTCGGGAGGTCGGCGGCGATCGCGGTTTTTTCATCCCTGCAAGACCGCACCGCGGGCGCAGAACCGCTGGTCCTTCTCACCCGCCAATTAGAGCTACGAATGCTACTGTTACGACTCGTTCCACGTCGGCTCGAAAGCTTTGCTTGACTCAACAGCTCCAGCATGAATAGCGCGCAGCGCTCGATGCTATTAGAGTTGTGGTTCGTCCAGCTCGACCTCTGATATCTCTACCTAGAACGACCGGGCAGCACTCGCTCCCCCTTACCTTAATACTTGCAGGTTCGACAAACTCTCGCGCCCACCACCGGAGCGATCGAACGGGGGGTTTAGCTATCTAAAACCCTTGTTTCGATCCTAACATGCTCTTCCCTGGCACCCAACCTCTATTGAGCGATACCGGGTCGAGACACTTTAACCGCTGCCACTCAACGCAGTCGAGAGCGTTCCCTGCATCGGAACAACGGTAATAGGAGATAGGAAGCTTCCCTCACCGGTAGCCATCGCCTAGAATTGTTAAAGGATATGTAAAATTTCGTAACCAATCGCGCCTAACCCGGCTAGCTCATGACTTCAGTGACCTCTCTCTTCGCGCCTGTCGATGCCGACCTGCAAGTGATGACCGAAAACCTGAAGCAGCTAGTCGGGGCCCAGCACCCGCTGTTAGGGGCGGCCGCCGAGCACTTATTTGGGGCCGGGGGTAAGCGCCTGCGTCCAGCACTTGTGCTTTTAGCTGCGCGAGCCACAATGCCCGGTTGCGACATTACGCAGCGGCATCGACGGCTGGCCGAGATCGCTGAGATGATCCACACAGCGAGCTTGGTGCACGACGATGTAGTCGACGAAGCAGAAGTCCGCCGCAAAGTCCCAACTGTCAACGCGCTGTTTGACAATCGCGTGGCGGTACTTGCCGGCGATTTCCTCTTTGCTCAGTCGTCGTGGTATCTAGCCAATCTGGACAACTTAACGGTGGTCAAGTTGCTATCCGAGGTGATTCGCGATTTTGCAGAGGGCGAAATCCGTCAGGGGTTGAGTCAATTCGACACGACGCTTACGGTGGAACGATATCTGGAGAAGAGTTATTACAAAACAGCATCGCTGATTGCCAACAGCGTTAAAGCGGCTGGTGTTCTCAGTAGCGTGTCCGCAAAAGTTGCTGAAGAGCTCTACTGTTACGGGCGCAACTTTGGTCTGGCTTTTCAAATCGTCGATGATATTCTCGATTTCACGGCAACCGCAGAAGTGCTGGGCAAACCAGTAGGTTCTGATTTGGCGAGCGGGCACTTAACAGCACCGGTCTTGTTCGCACTGGAAGAAAACCCACAACTGAATGCGGTCATTGAACGCCGTTTCAGTGAGTCTGGCGATCTCGAGCGGGCGCTGGCGTGGGTCGAGCGGAGCAAGGGAGTCGAGAGAGCGCGCGCGCTAGCCTCCCAGTTCGCGCGGACGGCGGTACTCCACCTCGATGCCCTGCCACCCTCGGCATCGCGACAGGCGCTCGTCGAGCTCGCCGACTATGTGCTCGAGCGTTTGTACTAATCAAGGTTGTATTTGAACGGCGCTTCCGTTGGTGGGCGACACCGGCATTGCCAGGCAAGCAAACTGCCAGTCTGAGAACCTTGCCGATTGCAATGCTCCAACTCGCGACCGCCTCAGCCGGCAGCTGGGACAGACGGAGCCTTTATATCAAGCAATTTGCGGATCGAGATTTCAACCGCGCGGTCGGGGGTGGAAGCTCCAGAGGTCACACCGACTACGAGCGTGCCATCGGGCAACCAGTTATCGGTGACGATGAGGTCGCGGCCTAGGGGCTTGTGTTCGATGCGGTTACCGGGACCGATGCGCTCGGGTGCGTCGATGTGATAAGAGGGAATGCCGCGTTCGATCGCGATTTCTTGCAAGTGGGTGGTGTTGGATGAGTTAAAGCCGCCGATGACAAGCATCAAGTCGAGATCGGCTTCGACGAGATCGAGCATGGCATCTTGGCGCTCTTGAGTGGCGTCGCAGATGGTATTGAAGCTCATAAAGCGATCGTCGAGTTCCTGAGGTCCGTATTTGCTTAGCATCGTGCGCTCGAAGAGCTTGCCGATCTGAGCGGTTTCGCTCTTAAGCATCGTGGTTTGATTGGCGATGCCGACGCGTTCGAGGTCGCGGTCGGGATCGAAGCCGGACGAACTGGCGACGGCGAATTTGGCCAGGAAATCATCTCGATTGCCGCCCTGCAGAATATAGTCGGTTACGTAGCGAGCCTCGTCGAGATTTAGAACGACAAGATATTTATCGGCGAAGGAACTCGTGGCAACGGTTTCTTCATGGGCGTATTTACCGTGAACGATCGAGGTAAAGCGGCGTTTCTTGTGTTTCTCGACTGAATTCCAAACCTTGGACACCCACGGACATGTGGTATCGACGATCGTACAACCTTTGTCTTTAAGGAGTTGCATCTCCGGTACACTCGCGCCGAAGGCAGGTAGGATCGCTACGTCGCCAGAGTCTACGACGGAGAAGTCCTTGCGATCGTTGATAACGGGAATGAAGCCGACTTCCATGTCGCGCAGCCGCTGGTTGACGCCGGGGTTGTGGATAATTTCGTTGGTAATCCAGATGCGTTCGTTGGGAAAGTGCTGTCGAGTTTCGTAGGCGATCGCGACAGCGCGCTCAACGCCCCAGCAAAAACCAAAGGCTTCAGCCAGGCGGATGGTGAGTTCGCCAACTTGAAGGCGGTAACCGCTCTCGCGAATTTGAGCAATGAGATTGCTCTCGTACTCGGCGCTCATGGTGCGGGAGGTTTCGGCCTCGTGCCCGAATCCTTTGCGGTGGTAGTTCGGAGAGTGGTGGAGCGATCGCTTGAAGGCTTTGGTGTCCATGCGCTGCTGTCTGCAAGTGTACGAGAGAATAACTACCCGCACTGGAGCGCGCGGGGCGCGATTCATCCCGATCCTAGGGCGCGTGGGTTCGGGGTGCAACTCGAGACGGACGTTACCTGGAGCTACTGGGAGTTGCGTCGAGCTTCAATGGCCGCTGACTAGGTGCACTTGCCAGCGTTCGCATCGCGATGGCGTCTTAATACTGCGATAGCAGTTCTTGCTCGATTACTGACTCGATGGCAGTACTTACTCAATAACAGTGAGGTCGGGGTCGAAGTCGTTAGCAGGAGCATTCATTTCAGCCAGGGTTTTCCAGCCGGTTTGCCAAAGGTTAGGATCCCTGAGTTGTTGGGCGTTGAGCCAGAAGCGGATGCTGTCATCACAGGAGGCGACGAGTTCGGCAAAGACCCATCGACCGTGGTTTTTGCAGTTAACAACCTGGAAGTGACGCCAGCCCCATGTGGTTTGCCGCGCCGTCCATTTTGAACCGATCATGTGTCGTTTTTGGACAGGCATTCTTTCCACCACAGTAAGTTTGCGCCTATTTTCCCATCAGAGCGCGGCCCTGTAGTGCTCGTCGCGTTCCCAGAATCGCTCTCATAGTTGAACGGCTTGAATGGCATTGACTTCAGTAGACTCGAATCCACGAGAACCAATTCAGGCGGGGATTTCAGGCGTTTGAAAAGCCCCCTGACTTGTTCAATACATGTCGACAAAGTTGGAAGCCGGTCCCCGCTTTTGACCTACTCATGAGCTGAGCTTAGGAGGTTTGGGAGCAAAGAAGTCGTGTCCCAAAGTCCTCTAGCACCAGGGGTTACAGCTTAAGTCAGTGCATTTCCCCTAGGACTCCTTCACTTTGCAGACCACATCCAGCGCCTCGCGCCACAACTTCCGCTAGTCGGTTCCCGGATGCCGAGCTCGCGTCAACCATTCAGGGACGATTGCTCAGAGACTCTGGCTGTGGCGGCACTCCCCATCGGCGAACAGTTGCACACTGACCTCTGGAGACGCCCATCCCCGCAACTCCCTCATCGCCTGAGCGAACAACTGTTCTTAACGCGGATCGATCGTACTGCCAATCCAATTTCGGACCTCGCGCCAGCCAGCTCAACGTCCACTCCGGACATTACTAGCAGGATGGTCGCCTCCCAGGAACTGAGCTTTGGTGGGGTTCGCAGGCACCCTGTTATCTTAACCAAGCAGAGCATCCATTTTCTCAAACCGTTACTCTGCATGTCTTCTAGCAGCGATTTGAAATTTGCTGAGACGCAGTACCAGCAGTAAATTTGTTTGGCTGATGGGTTCTATCTCGATCGCTTTTTCCAATACGACACGCCATGATGAACAGGTGCTTCCCCCGTCATCGCAACGTGCTACAACAAGAGTCAGCTTTTGACTTGCGCGATCGCTGCCAATTTTACGCGTCTCCTGGCGCTTGACTACCGTGCAATCATCGGGATTTGCTCCAGATAGCCGTCCTTGCGTTTTACTCGTCGAGGCCGATCGCTCTTTTGCCCGTCAGGTGCGGGCGGATGCCGGCGATGCCGGATACGCACTGCACGTTGCTCCGGATGTTAAATCAGCTTGGCAGCAATACCAAGAGCTGCAGCCCGCGCTGGTGGCGATCGACTGCGCCCACCTCGGACCACCAGGACTGACCCTTTGCCGACGGATTCGCGCTACGGGAACGCGCATTCCGTTGTTGTTGTTGATGGCACGCGCGTCGGTCGAAGACCGCGTTGCTTGTTTGGAAGCAGGCGCAGACGATTACATTGCCCCCCCCTACCGGGCCGATTTATTTTTGCAGCTGATGCGGCTGTACCTGCAGCCGGCAGAAGAAGAGACCGAGCAGTTGCACTTTGGTGACTTAGTGCTGGACATAGCAATGCGTCGCGCAATCCGCAACACTCGCAGTATCGACCTGACGATGAAAGAATTCGAGCTGCTTAAGTACTTGATGCTGCACCCCGGTGAAGTCTTGACGCGCGAGCAAATTCTCGAGAATGTTTGGAGCTACGATTACGCTGGCGAGTCGAACGTCATCGAAGTATACATTCGCTATCTCCGCATCAAAATGGAAGACGAAGGGGAGAAGCGCTTGATTCAAACCGTGCGCGGAGTCGGCTATGTATTGCGAGAGTCGTGAGGTAGATACAACTCGATGACAGAGCGCGCACTGCGATCGCCCGGACGATGGGTACTGTGGATGCTGAGTGGAATGCTCCTGCTCGGCTGTGGCGGTTTTGCATGGGAGGCAAGCGGACCGATTGCTCAACTTCCACGCGAAGGACAGACACTTCCAATTGAAGCTCGAGCAATCCTCGGCGGCGAGACGATTTACTTAGAAGTGGCCCGATCGCCCCAGCAGCAGGCAATTGGGTTGATGTTCCGCAGCGACCTCGCGCCCGATCGCGGCATGGTGTTCCCATTCGAGTCGCAACGAATTGCACGCTTCTGGATGAAGAATGTCAGCATTCCTCTGGATATGCTGTTCGTTCGCGATGAAGAGATCGTTGCCATTGAAGCGAACGTGCCGCCCTGCAACGAAGATTCATGTCCACTCTACGGTCCTTCAGACGTACCCGTGGATGTCGTCATCGAACTAGCGGGCGGTCGAGCTGACGAACTCGGCGTCCATGTGGGCGATCGCGTTGCAATCGAACCCCTAGAGCGCTGAGCATGAGTTCCAACCGATCGCGCCTCCGCGTTGAGCATTGTCCAGCAGGCGGTGAGATGGGGACGGTAAACTCGCATTGCTGGTATGCTCTATTAGCTGCTTCTCCAGGACTGCCGCGAAGCTTGCGAGCGGTGCCGAGCGTACTGACCAGAAGATCGCGGGAAAAGTCAGGACTATAGGGCGCCAGCAGCAGTTTTGTCGAGCACGCCCGAACTGAGGTGAGTGGTGATGTTAATCGATTGCAGCACGGGCATGCCCTCCAGGCCATCTGGGTAGTCAATGACGCTGACCGCACCGTTGCCCTGCTTGACGCTCCAGAAGTCCTTCGGCTCTAGACCGAGCAACGCGCATAGGATCGACTTGTTGATGGCATCGTGAGCCACGACAATACCAGTGCGGACGCCATTGCCAGTTGCCTGCATGGCTTGCTGGCGGACGACATCTTGCCAGCAAGCCGTGGCACGCTCCCAAACTTGCGCGAGGTTTTCACCACCGGGCATTTGCACCACCGCGGGTGTTTCTTTCCACATCCGCAACAAATCTGGATAGGCAACTTTGATTTCCGGTTCCAGTTTGCCTTCCCACTCACCATGGGCGATTTCTACGAGCGGCGCTTTTAGGTCGAGGGCAACCGGTTGAGTTTGTTGCGACAGGATGAGTTCGGCGGTTTCCTTCGGACGCAGCATCGGACTGGTAACAGCAAAGTCCAGCGGCACGGTCTTCAGCAAGTCGGCGGCGCGGCGGCCTTGTTCGCGACCGGTGTCGTTAAGCGGTACGTCAATTTGCCCCTGGAACCGCGATGCGCGATTCCACTCGGTTTCACCGTGGCGCACTAGCAACATGCGGATGCCCGTTTCCCGACGTGGTGGTGGCAGGGGAATACCCAGATGGGCGGTCTGGTTGAGCGATTCGATTTGTACAGTTTCGCCGAGTTTGCCAGTGAAGTTCAGGACATTAATGCCGCAGTTCGATTGCTGTAGAGTTTGATAGCGAGCTGGATCCATCCCGATCGCTGTCGCGATCGCGCTGCGGTTGATACCGTTATGGGCGATGATGAGTACCGTACCGCCTGCATGTCGGTCTAGAAGTTCTTCCCAGAACTGGCGTGCTTGAGCAAAAAGCTCGAGTACTGGGGCAAATTCGCGATCGCCCGCGCGCATGACGAACTCGTGGGGCTGTTCGTGCCAGCAACGGTACTCGTCAGGGTAGCGCTCCAGTACATCGTGCTTGGTCAGGTTTTCCCAGAGCGGCAGATCTACTTCCAAAAGACGCTCGGTCGGCTGCAGCGGCGGTGCCGACTCCAACCCAGAACAGATAATTTCGGCCGTTTCGCGAGCGCGGCGGAGCGGGCTGCAATAAATCGCGTCGAATGACAGTCCTCGCAGAGCAGCTGCGACGCGCTCGGCATCGGTGCGACCGTGCGGCGTGAGCACGGAAGCATCGCTGCGTCCCTGAATGCGTTTTTCGAGGTTATAGGTACTTTGCCCGTGGCGAACGAGGATGACGCGCGTGCTCAAGGCCCTTGCCTCCAGTGATTTTTTGGCGATCGCGTTGCAAAAACGAAGCCATTCTACCCCGCTAGAGCCGCGCCGAGTCCGTCGCGCGATCGGTGACAGCAGTCAATCAATTCTTAAACCCATCGAAAGGGTAGTTGAAAAGGCACTGCCGCGAGTGCTAGAGGTGGACTCGAGATAAGCAATACCCGGCGATGGAGTGCGCGCAAGTTAGCCATGAATCTCACAAACACGCTCCATTTCCGCAATCTGCGTGGGGATATTTTTGGGGGGATCGCCGCAGCCCTTTTCGCACTACCGATGGCGTTGGCCTTCGGTGTAGCATCCGGGGCCGGAGCAGCTGCCGGTCTGTGGGGAGCCCTCTCGGTCGGTCTCTTTGCAGCCCTCTTTGGTGGAACACCTGCATTAATTTCCGAACCTACCGGTCCGATGACCGTCGTGATGACGGCAGCGATCGCCAATTTGACTGCCGCCGATCCCGAAAACGGACTGGCAATGGCCTTTACTGTGGTCATGATGGCTGGAGTCTTCCAAATCGTCTTTGGCGCCCTTCGGCTCGGCAAATACGTCACGATGATGCCTTACACGGTAGTGTCTGGGTTCATGTCCGGCATCGGCATCATCCTCTTGATTTTTCAGCTTGCTCCCATGCTCGGACAAGCCAGTCCTCAAGGAGGCGTAATCGGAATCTTTCGCGGCATGCCAGCGCTCCTTGCCAATACCCAGCCTGCTGAAACACTGTTGGGAATGGTTGCGGTCGCAATTATCTGGTTCTTTCCATCCAAGTTCAAGTACGTCGTGCCCCCTCAGCTCGTCGCCCTCGTCGCCGGAACGATTCTGTCCCTAACGCTATTTTCTGATGTAGACATTCGACGTATCGGCGAGATCTCGGTCAGCCTGCCCACCTTGCAACTCCCGACTTTAAGTGCCGAGCGGCTGCAACTGATGCTCGTGGATGCAGCTGTCCTGGGCGTACTGGGCTGTATCGATGCGCTGCTCACGTCAGCGATCGCGGATAGCCTGACCCGGACGGAGCACAACTCCGACCAAGAGCTGATCGGGCAGGGGTTAGGCAATTTGGTCTCCGGCTTGCTCGGCGGACTGCCTGGGGCTGGAGCGACGCTGGGAACGGTCGTCAACATTCAAGCAGGTGGCAGAACGGCTCTGTCGGGTTTAATCCGTGCAGGCGTATTGCTGGTCGCCATGCTGGGTGTGGCGACCTTGGCAGCGATGATTCCCCTCGCTGTCCTTTCGGGGATAGCTCTTGTGGTGGGGATCAAAATCGTCGATTGGGGCTTCCTCAAGCGGGCGCATCGAGTATCGCTGCAGGGCGCATTGATTACTTATGGGGTTATTGCTTTGACGGTTTTGGTGGATTTGTTCGCGGCGGTGGGAATTGGAGTTTTGGTTGCCAACATCCTGACAATCGATCGCTTGAGTGCACTGCAGTCGCAGAACGTTAGAGCGATTACCGATGCCGACGATGCCGTGCTGCTGACTTACGAGGAAAAGCAATGGCTCGATGCAGCCAACGGGCGTCTGTTGCTGTTCCAGTTGAGCGGTCCGATGATCTTCGGTGTCGCCAAAGCGATCGCGCGCGAGCACAATGCTATTGGGGATTGCGACGCGATTGTTTTTGATTTCAGTAATGTTCCTCACTTGGGTGTGACGGTCTCTCTGGTCTTGGAAAACGCGATTAAAGAAGCGACCGATCGAGAACGTTACGTTTTCATTGCTGGTGCAAAAGGGCAAGCCGAACGTCGTCTGAAAAAGCTGGGAGTCTTCGAGTTGATTCCCCCCCATCAGCTTTGCGCGAGCCGAGCCGAAGCATTAAAGTTAGCCGTTGCGGCAATCTCTATCCCTGCGAAAGTCTGACGAACCGGGCATAACGCAACGCTAAAGCTCGCGAGCGCTAACCCTTCCCAGCCAGCTTGTCTGGTTTGGCCACAGTTTAATTTTCTTTGCTCTCGAACGCGACGGATCGGTCGGCTTGGCGGTTGAGGCTAAGCGCTACCACTCCGATCGCCACTAACCCAATACCGATCGCCTGCTGCGGGGGCAGGGTCTCGCGAACGATCCACCATGCAAGCAATGCGGTCAAACCCGGTTCGACAGCACCGATGAGGGCGGCGGTTGGCGCGCCAACGCGATAAATACCTGCATTCAGGCATATCTGACCGCCGCAGGTGACTGCCGCTGAGAGCAACCCAGCCACCCACACCTTGGAATTTAGGTGCGCGATCGCTTCGGGAACCCACAGCAGACTCAGGCTCGACCACACCAAAATCGTCGCAACGACTATCAGCGAGAAGGGGATGGGCCGAACTCGTTGCAGACAGCGTTGCGCGCCGATCGTGTAGAGGGCAACGCTGCCCCCAGCCACCAAAGCGGCGATCGCGCCCCACACGGTGCCTGTCGGAAGCGCTACACCGCGGTTCGGGATGGTGAAGACCAGCCCACAACAGACCAACACCATCGCTAGCACGCGCGCGCGCGTTGGGCGATCGCCCCACAGGATCCACGCTAACAGCACGGTCAGGACTGGATGGACGAAGAGGAGGGCGATCGCGATGCCAGCAGGTAGCTGGGCGATCGCGAAGTAGAGGAGCGCGGCGGTTAGGAAGAAGGCACTACCGCAAGCAAAGACGCGCCAGAGCAACGCGGACTCGCGGGCGAGTGCGATTGCCTCGCGGAGAACCGGCGGATACAGGCGCGGCAACACAACGAGCATGACACCGAAGGTTAGCAGGGCGCGCAGCTGCAGGAATAGTAGTGAGTTGACCGGACTGGGGGACAGCCAGCCACCCAGGACGCGACCGAAGACCGGACTGGGCTGGAAAACGACGCGAACGATGATGTTTTGGACGGCGAGGAGCAAGGCAGAGACAAGCAGGAATGTCATGGTGCCAGTTGGATTACTCCGCGTGCCGGCCGTAATCCGCACCGCTGCCGTATTTCCACGCGTCGAGCCATCGGCGCACGCGGTATTGGGCGATAGGCGACAGGTTCCGAGCGAGTGGCGCGATCGCCGGTCCCAGCGCGTGCAATCCGGTGTAAAGGGCAAGGGCAGCATAATGGCGGCTCCAGTCCAGAAGCGCGGGGATACCCACGTGGGGAATCACAGGAAGAACGACGTAGGGTTTGGCGATCGCGGTCAGGACGAGAGTTTGGGTCAGCGCGGAGAATTGCACCACGTCTTGAAGAAAGGGACGCAGGACGCGATCGCCGCCGCGTTCCATGACGGTGAAGACGGCCCCGAGCAAGTTGTTCGTGCGTTCCTCGGGGATAGTTTGGTGCAGTCCGATACTCATCGCGCGTTGGAACAGCCAGGTGACGGCGATGTTGGGCTGGTAAGGCTGCAACAGCGCGAGGTCGCGGCAATCGAGGGCATCGGTTCGGAGCGCGTCGTCGATGCCGTGAGTCAAGCGCGGGAGATGCCGGACCAGCGAGCCGAAGCCGCCGAAACTCACCGGAGATTGCAAGCCCGCACTGTCGCCAATGGGAAGCACGCGCGCCCAGGGAACGCGGAGGGGACTTTGCCGGTAGGACGGGAAGAAGCCGAAAAGTACTCGCTTGAAGTTGAGGCGATCGAGGTCCACAGTTTGGTAGTGGGGCAGCAGGCGGAAATATTCGTCCAGGAAGAATCGCAAGCTGGGACGATCGCGGTCGGCATCTAAGTACGTAAACAGATACGTCGTGCGACCGTCGCGGGCGGGGAAGGCTTCCCAGAAATACTGGCACTGGTGCTCGACGGACGTGAAGCTAGCGAGCAGATCGCCTGTTTTGTTGTTGGGATAGCCCGTTGCGCAGCTGCCAACCACCACACAAGCGCTGTCGGGTGGGGCTCCGTTACGAGCTTGGCGGGCGATTGGGGAGAAGTTACCCATGGCGTCAACGAGCAGACGCGATCGCACTTCGAGGGTCTCACCGCACTCGGCAGTGATGAGGACGCCGTTGGGGTGAACCGTTGCATTGGTGAAAGTGGCACGTTCGATCAGGCGACCGCCGGCTGCGAGGAATTGGGCTTTGAGGCGGTCGAGCAGGAATACCGGGTCGATGCCGATGTTGAGGACGTTATCGACCCAAACATCCGGGCTACCGAGGAATCCGACGCGGGCGGGGTTGTATTCGGTGACGATCGCTTGCTCTAGTTCTGCTTCTGTTAGAAGGTTTAACTCTAGGAAAGAGGTAAGTTCCTGACGGGAGATGTTCCATTCTTGGTCGCGGCCGCGCAGGATCGATCGTTCGATCAGAGTCACGCGCCATCCGCGCTGCTGCAGGGCCGCACCGATGAAGATACCGAGGGTTCCGCCGCAGATCGCGAGATCGCAGTCGAGCTTGTTGAGGGGTTGGGAAACCGTTTTGACAACTTCGGTGACAGGAGCGTCGCCGTTTCGGACGGTCTGCCACAGGCGATCTGCGGCAGCGAGGCCGCTGGCAACATTGCCGGGCAGTTCGGAGAGAATGCGGTCGGTGACGCTCATGGTGGCCTGCAGGCGGGTACGGTTTCGATCTTAGTTGCCGGCAGTTGGGGGCGATCGCCCGCCTCAAGACCGAGATCTTGGAACTGTAGCGGAGACACCTTGACAGGTTCGGTTAGGCAACTTTACCGTCGGACCCAAAAGCGATCGCGCTGCCCTTAAACACTAAGGATTCGTTATGAAACCGTTAAGCCATCGCACGAAGATTGTTGTCACGATCGGACCGGCGAGCAATTCACCAGAAGTGTTGCGGGAAGCGATTGCGGCGGGCATGAATGTGGCGCGCCTGAATTTCTCCCACGGCAGTTACGAAGAACACGCGCGGGTGGTCTCGTTGTTGCGATCGCTGTCCGAGGAGTTGGGAGTCCCAACTACGCTGCTGCAAGATTTGCAGGGTCCGAAGATTCGTGCCGGACAGTTACCAGATGGCGGGATCGCGCTGAAGGCAGGCGACGAGATTTTGCTGGTGCCCCAGTCAGAGTACAACGGGAGGCCGATGACGGCATCGATCGACTACCCACACCTGGCGGAAGAGGCAACGGCGGGGATGCAAATCCTGCTGGACGATGGCTTGTTGGAGTTCGAGGTCATGGCCGTCGAGGACTTGGCGGTACGCTGTATGGTCGTGCAGGGCGGGCTGCTGAAGAGTCGCAAGGGGGTAAATTTGCCAAATTTGGACGTGCGGCTGCCGTCGATGACGGAGAAGGACAAACAAGACCTTAAGTTCGGGGTGGAGCAAGATGTAGACATCGTCTCGCTGAGCTTTGTGCGGCGCAGGTCGGACATTCTGGAGCTGAAGGAGCTGCTGGCACAGCACGGACGTCCGGATATGCCGGTGTTGGCAAAGATCGAGAAGCCCCAGGCGATTGAAAACCTCGAAAGCATCCTGGACACCTGTGATGCGGTGATGGTGGCGCGAGGCGACCTAGGCGTAGAGATGCGTCCGGAGAAGGTGCCAGTGCTGCAAAAGCACATTATTAAGCGCTGCAACCTGAAGGCGATTCCGGTGATTACGGCGACGCAGATGTTGGACAGCATGATTCGCAATCCGCGACCGACGCGGGCTGAAGCCAACGATGTGGCAAACGCGATCGTTGATGGGACTGATGCAGTGATGCTATCGGGAGAGTCGGCGGTGGGTGACTTCCCAGTGCAGTCGGTGCAGATGCTGGCGCGGATTGCTGAGGAGATGGAACCGACGCTGGAATTTGTCAATCATCCGCCTGCTCGCTCGGATAGCTTACACGCCCTGACGGAGTCAGTGAATACGATCGACCGTATTCTCGATCTGCGGTGCATCGTGGCGTTTACGATGACGGGGTTGAGTGCAGTAGTGGCAGCGGCAGAGCGACCGGACGCTCCGGTGGTGGCGTTCACACCGGACGTGCGGGTGTATCGCCGGCTGAATTTAATTTGGGGGGTGAAGCCTATGTTGTTGGAGCATCCAGCGTCGGATCTGGAGCACCTCATCGGGCAGATGGAGGGAATGCTACGCGAGCGGGGGCTAGCGGATACTGGCGACAACGTGTTGGTGCTAGCAGCAAGCCCGCTACAGCATGCAAACGGGACGAATATGTTGAAGATTCACACGGTGAGATAATCCCGGAAGCGGATGCAGGGAGATAAATCCCCTCCATTGCTATCCCTTGAATGTTGGCAAGTGTGGGCGGAGACAAAAGGAATAGCGTGGTTGGTTATCAACTAGTTTGACTGGGCCTGGAGGGGGATTGGGGACTTTGTCAGCCTAGCGAGCTGGAATGATGGACCGCAACTGGACCTGGTAGGACATCGCAACCGATCCCGCAATTCTCTAAGTCACAACCTAACAGCTCGATGTTGAAGCGATAACCGACGTTACGAATTGTTTGAATGAGATCGGGTTGGCGAGGATCGACTTCGATTTTTTTGCGCAACGACAGAATATGCGTGTCGATCGTCCGCGGGTTGTCGATTGCCTCCGGCCACGCCCGCCGCAGTAACTCGGTGCGGCTGAGTGCAACTCCCTGGGCTTGAGCCAATACGTATAGCAGGCTGAACTCCTGCGGAGTCAGGTCGATAAACTGCCCGCGCAGGCAGACCCGGCGTTGAACGAGGTCGATTTTGAGATCGCCGAAATCCAGCTGTAAAGGTGCCGAGATGGCGCGCAGCCGGCGGACGAGTACTTCCACTCGTGCCATGAACTCCTGCATGCCAAAGGGCTTAGTCAGATAATCATCTGCACCAGAGCGCAGCGCAGTCACGACATCGCGCTCGCTGTTGCGCGCTGACAGAATGAAAACCATCATCTGGTGATTGAGGTGCAACCAGCGGCAGAACTCGATCCCATCGCCATCGGGCAAATCCGAATCGAGCACGACCAGCGAAAACGGACGACTCTCCAGAGCCTTCTTTGCTTGCTGAATCCCAGCTGCCTGAGACACCCAGAACCCTGCCTGCTGTAAGTGCCATCCCAGTAGCGATCGCAGGTGCGGGTTCCCCTCGACGATTTGAATGCCAACCGAGTCCACGTTAGTTGCTCGTTAGATACGGGTTGGCCAAGGCTAGCAGGGCCAATGTCAAGATTTTGTAACAGCTGTTACAAGGCTTACTCCACATCGACTATTTTGCAGCGGGTTGGGATTCGCAGGTCGGCTGTAACTCCGATCGTTCCAGCAGCGCCCATTCAATGGGGGCGTTAATGGGTAGCTGCTATGCGGTTACTCTTTCTAGGAACCTAGCGGGGTCGGGAGCCAAGAATCGACATTGCTTGTCCACTACAATAGTGATTAAGGGAAGTTAAGGCAGATGCTGGTCTGCCCGACCGCTTGACGCGCTCCACGTTCGCCAATGCTTCAAGATCCACAGGCCATTCGCTATTACCAGAATTTATCCGACGCACTGGTCGATAGCTGGCATCGCGGCTACCGCTTCGATAATTTGCGCCTGTATATCGATGGCTATCTGGCATGTTTGCGAGAGACGAAAGTGCTCGAACCTTTCTTAGTGCATCGCATTGAAGAGGAAGCCATACGCTTCCTGCGCGACCCGTCGAACTTTGAAGACTATGCTTTACCCGAGCCCGAGACGCGCTATTACTAAGTACTATGGCTCAGCAGCATTTTGGTGGTGACGCTCGCGAGCGATGAGTCGATTGCTGCGAACCGAATTTACTGACTCAAGCGATCGCCCGGACTCTGGAAGTGAATCTGACGGGAGCCTCTCTAGTTTTTTGTATAAGCAGTCAGAGAGATTACCCAATAGGGAAAAGGGAATATCGTTTGTATTTTAGTGTAAATCCCCGGGGCAGAGTGAGGGTTTTAGCTACTTCGGACAAGCAGTTTCTGCCCCCCCTTTTCGCTGAATGGAGCGGATAAGCCTCGCTCTGGGTGGGCGATCGCTGCTGAGGACTGTGTTGGCGATCGCATCAGGCGATCGCTTGCCTTCAAGCGACCGGTTCGCAGGAAACTTACCCACGATCGGCTGGTGAATAGAGTCAGGTCGGTAAACCCTGCGAGAACTACCCAAAAAGCCCACTTGCCAGGTTCGGCTAGCTGGTAGCGGGAGCGCGATAGAATACGGCGTTAGCATCTGCCGAATCCCGCGATCGTCATGCCCCCATTAGATTTCCTGATCGTCGACGTTTTCGCGGTCGGACCTTTCACCGGCAACCAACTGGCCGTGTTCCTCGACGCGGGCGACCTGAGCACCGAACAAATGCAGCAGCTCGCGCGCGAGATGAACTATTCGGAAACCACCTTCGTGTTGTCGCGATCGCCCCGTGAGGGCGGTTACGACGTCCGGATCTTCACGCCCAAGCGCGAACTCCCCTTTGCCGGCCATCCCACCCTCGGCACCGCTTACGCGATCGCCCGCGAACTGATCGGTACCTTCCCCGAACGTCTCGTCCTCAATTTACCCATCGGTCCGATCGGCGTGACCGCCAGCTCTGCCAATTCGGACGCCTACGACGCAACCGGCGAGACGATTTACTGGATGCGCCAGGCTCCCCCCAACCTCGGTCCCGAGCTGGACCCCGCCGCGATCGCGGCTGCAATCGGCTTGCCTCCAGAGGCGATCGATCCCGACTATCCCGTTGAGGAAGTCTCGACCGGTTTGCCTTGCGCGATCGTGCCGCTGCGATCGCTCGCGTGGCTAAAAAAAGCGCGCCTCAACCGCGAACGATTTGCCGCACTCGCTGCAATGACCCAGTCCCAGGCCATCCTCATGTTCTGCCGGGACACCTACCATCCCGAGAACGACCTCTGCGCGCGCGTGTTCGCTCCCGGTGCGGGCGTTGATGAGGATCCGGCAACTGGCAGTGCTAACGGTTGCTTGGCAGCTTATCTCGTCGCGCACGCCTATCTTGGCAACACTGAAGAAATCGACGCGCGGGTCGAGCAAGGCTATGAAATCCAACGACCGTCGCTGCTGCTCCTGCGTGCCAGAGCAGATGGCAGGGCGATTTCCGTCGAAGTGGGCGGCCGCGTCGTCCCGATCGCGTGCGGAACGTTGATTGCGGAATGTTGATTTTAGGACGCGATTCAAGAGGCTGAGGGCTTAGGATCGCCGACGGCGGCACCGCTCGGAGCAATACTTGACTTCATTCCAACAGTCGGCCCATTTCTTGCGCCAGGTAAACGGGCGATCGCAAACGGGACATACTTTTGTTGGAAGGTCTACCTTATTTCGCTGCCGGGCCATGACGCGGTCGAGTTGAGGATTTGGTGTTTCGATCCTAGCGGCTGTCGCATTCGGGTCGAACCCCGCACCAGCACTAACGGTCGCTCGGAGGAAGCGGGGAACGCAGATTCTTAACATAAATGCGATCGCAACGCGGCGTGTCCACACCCGTTGCCGGTTGGTAGCCATTGCGTTCGTAAAGGCGCACGGCAGCCGCTAATACAGTTGCCGTTTCCAACCAGATTTCGTGCCAGTCGCGGGCGGCAACTGCGGCTTCAAGTTCCTGCAACAAAAACCAACCCAACCCTTGTCCGCGTGCTTTCGGAAGCAAATACATCTTGCGAATTTCCACCGCGCGATCGCCGCGATCGCGCGGATAGTAGGCACCCGTCCCGACGAGTTCGGAGTCGCGCTCCACGACCCAAAACTCTCCGCCGGTTTGCCAATAATGCGATTCCACCCCCACCACATCGCGATCCGCCGCTTCGGGTTGCCAGGGTAGTCCGTATTCCATCAACACCGAACAAATGACCCGTGCTGCAACCTCTCGATCGCGGGGTTTCCAGGGGCGAATTGTAAAGTCTCGATAGACAGATGGCATGACCGAATATGCGGAACATCTGACGGCAGATACCTTACCTTATCCGACCTTTTCCGACTTAGCAATGATGCAAGTGCCGACGTTCTCCGACTGACAAGTCGAGATAGGTTTCATAAACTAGCGGACAACTAGAACCGCTCGCTTCAATCAACCGTTATGAATGCCATCGATTCCAACTACGACTTGGCCGGTTGTACCTACATGCAACCGCGTTCTTGGCAGACTGCTACTCGCGTGAACTGGCTCATCAACCACTATCTCACCGACAAACATTTGAGCGATCGCGTGCGCGATTTACCCACACAGTTCGCCGATCCTCAACCCCGTCTGTGGGAGACGATTAACTGGAACGCGATCGAGCCCGAGCACATCCTCGGCATGCCAACGGATGACTTTCTTGCTATCTTGAGCGGCATCATCGATACCGAAACCCCAATTCGCTGGTATACCCAAACAAGCCGACAATATCTCGAACCCATTCATCCCGAAATGGCCCGTTTTGTAGGCGGGATCGCGACCGATGATGGTACCCTTGTCGAGCCCGGTTTGTGGGAGAAAGAAGAACGCCAACACGCCCCTGCATTGCGCAAAGTTTACCGACACTTAACCGGACGGTCGTACCTTCCCAATCCGCCATCGCCCAAACTGTATCGACCGTCTGGGTCTCCGTTAGCCGACCTATACCGCCACGGTTTGCATCGCGTCGTAACCGAATGCGGCGCGACGTGCTTGTACATTTGGCTGATGGCGCGGACGACCGGCCCCCTGCAGCAGGTATTTTACGAACTCGCTCGCGATGAAATCAACCACGCGTGCAAATTCTGGGGGTTCGGGGTCTGGCTTTATCCGGACTCGTATCTCGCACGTTTGTGGCAGGCGATCGCGGGCGATCGCGTCCCTTCTGAACGTCAACTAACCGATTCCGTGCCCGTAGAGCTTGCTCCCGTGCGCGACCTATCCCGCACCTTCTATCGAATGTCAAGCGTACTGGCTTGGAACGATTGGTCGGCCGCCCATAAACTCGAATTTGTCCATACGTGCGCGCGGGTCATGGGGCGTTTGTTGAGCTGGCACAGAACCCTGACACCAGAGTTTCTTCGTACGCAGTTTGGGCAGCCACCAGCAGTCCGATAGCGCGCCCAATAACCAGAGCGCCTGTTCCTGCCCACCGATACAGACCACCGTTCAGCTGCGGAGATCCCTCTAGTGATGGCAAAATCCACTGTCTGCGATCGCGATGCGACGCAATTGGTTTCGACTCTCCCCGACGACCTCGATCGCCAGCGTTTGCCGCATCATGTTGCGGTCATTATGGACGGCAACGGCCGGTGGGCGCGCCAGCGCGGGTTGCCGCGCCCGGTCGGCCACCGTCGAGGTGTGGGGGCCTTGAAAGACCTACTCAGTTACTGCCGAGATTGGGGCATTGGAACGCTAACAGCCTATGCATTTTCAACTGAAAACTGGCACCGTCCGAGCCAAGAAGTCGAGTTTTTATTGTGCTTGTTCGAGCGATTGCTGCAATCCGAATTAGACGCTCTCGACGAGAACGACATTCGCTTGCACTTTATCGGCGAACTGTCGGAACTGCCAAGCGGGTTGCAACGCAGTATCGAACGCGCGCGGGCGCGCACCCAAACGAATGAGGGCGTACGGTTCAATGTTGCGGTGAACTACGGCGGACGCGCGGAGATCTTACGGGCTTGTCGCCGGCTGGCCTGCCAAGTTGCTGAAGGTCGGCTCTCTCCAGACGAGATCGATACCGCACAGTTCGCCCGTCAGCTTTACACCGCCGACGGTCCCGACCCAGATTTGCTCATCCGGACGAGCGGCGAGCTGCGTCTGAGCAACTTTTTGCTCTGGCAAGTGGCCTATGCAGAACTTTACGTCACCGATGCATTTTGGCCGGATTTCGATCGCGCGGAATTCCATCGAGCTCTGGTTGCCTTCCAACAGCGCGATCGGCGGTTCGGTCAACTCAAAAGCAGTCGAGATACATAACGGCATATCCCACGTCACGTGCTATCGATCTGGTTATTTGTATTCGACTAAACAATAGCCGCGACCGAGTAGGCGATTGCGATGAAATGAGAGCACTCCGAAGACATTGGGAAATTTACCGGCGATGCACGCTACTGCGTAGAGCAGTGCGTTGCGGCGGCCGCACTGCGATCGCTTGAACCGAAACACCTTGTAAATCATTAGCGGATACACGAGCGCGATCGCTAAACTCAGTCCGCGCGTCGGCCAAGCGAGTCCGAGGGCAACGGTAGGAACGATCGCCCCCCAGAGCAAAATGCTGCGACATTCTTTAACGCAATACCTCTCGGGTTCGCGACCGTGCAACCACGCTCCCTGAGCGCAAGCATGACCCGCCCGCAAGGCCCGTTGCCACCATTGCCGAAAATGCACCATCGCCGCATCGTGCAGCGTCATATCGGCGTCGATACGGAGAACTTTCCATCCTTGCTGGCGCAAGCGGTAGCACAGCTCCGGTTCCTCCCCGGCAATCAGGTGTGGAGCGAATCCACCAACCTGCTTGAGTGCGGCAACGCGCATCATGGCATCGCCGCCACAGGCAAGGGTCTCGCCAATCGGCGTGTTCCATTCCAAATCGCACAAGCGATTGTAAGGCGATCGCTCGGGAAAGCGCTCGCGACGGCGCCCGCAGACAGCAGCAACCTCCGGGCGTCCTTGCAGGGTCGATCGGGCCGTTTCCAGCCAACCGGCAGCAATCTCGCAATCGCCATCGACAAACTGCACGTATTCGAGGGTTGAATCGAGTTCCATCAGCCGCACCCAGCCTGCATTCCGCGCGCGTGCTGCCGTGAATGGCTGGGATAGATCGAGCTCGACAACATCAATTCCGCGTTGCTTAGCAAGTTCGATACTGTTATCGACGGACCCGGAGTCAACATACACGACACAAGCCACTTTCCCGACAATCGCGTCGAGGCATTGTCGGAGGCGATCGCCTTCGTTGCGACCGATCGCGACGAGCCCGAGTTTGGATAGATCTGATGTCACGCTATTTGCTGTGGACTTGCATTACTTGCTCATAGGAATCTCTATAAATTTCTGCTCAGGTGCCACTATCCCACGAAACTCTGGCTCTACAAACCAGTCTTTCGTTTTGCACAAGAGGAGCATGAACTTCCTCTCCAGCCTGCCTCATTTTTTCTCCTAACCTGGATTATTCACGAAGTTTTTGACGAAGCCTCAAACCCTTGCTCTGACTAGGCTCCAATCTATGTGTATAGAAACGCACTGTCATTGAGCGAAAAAGTCTGCAAGCCTTGCAAGGTAAAAGGTTTAGGGTCTCCGCATAAGAGCTCATGATTAATCCAAGCTAACCTTTACTTCCTACGCTCGATCAACCGATTATTATAACTTTTCATGTTGTATGCCAGGTTCTTCAGTCCAATCCACATAGATACACTCAGAAACAAGACAATCAGAAAAACTAATCATCCTTCTCCATGAAACTAATGTTTCTGGGGTTGAGACTATTTAAAGAATCCATGAAGTCCTAGTGGGGAAGCGTAAGAGCGCGCCGAACATCTTGACCAGACTCAAGCAGATAACCTTGACTCACGCTCGGCTGACAGGTGTCCGACCATGCAAATTCTCGTTTAGACCTAGGCAAATATAAGTCTGTGGCTTGCCACTTTTCAGCTAGGAGATAAAGATTGAACGATTACCAGGTCAATGCGTGTCTAATCCAGAGTGCCCACATTGACACCTCGGAAGTTGGCTAGCCCCAAAAGCAAAGGTCGAATTTAGACAAGTGAGGGGAGAGCAAAAGAGATGGAGTGATAGCCGATTAGCAAAATAAATCTTACGGGGCATCAGCTCCTGCAGGTAGCGGCTTTCAATCTACATGCCTCAGACAATACCAGACGTTCGAGCCCTTTATTCGTGTAGACTGCTAAAGAGTTTACAAATCAGTACTGAAAGAAGTAGCCAAACAAAATGGTTGGCTAGGGCTCGGCCCCATA
This sequence comes from Rubidibacter lacunae KORDI 51-2, assembly GCF_000473895.1. Classification (NCBI taxonomy): domain Bacteria; kingdom Bacillati; phylum Cyanobacteriota; class Cyanophyceae; order Chroococcales; family Aphanothecaceae; genus Rubidibacter; species Rubidibacter lacunae. Next base: position 205,946 of record NZ_ASSJ01000004.1, read on the forward strand.
GTCGTCATGAAAGTGACTCACAGTAGGGGCAGAAGACCAAAAGGTGATCGCTCCTCATAACGATCACCTTTTGCCGGTTGAAAAAGAATCACTCGTCTGTTTACAAAGCTATTCTGATTCGTACTTCCCCGACACCTTGCAAGCAAGCCGTCCCCTAGTTCCAGGGTTGTTGTTGCCCCTTGCATTCATGTTGATGGTGACAGATTTGACTAAACTAACGCGACCTACCCCTGGAATCCCAGTGTCAAAACTCTCTTCACCTAAGCTCAGGACACAATGTCCACCATCTCCACGTCTATCAAGTTCCTCAACCTTGATTGAATCCTTGATGATCGAGTAATCATCTTCAGGTGTTTCCTCCTCAGTATCAGGCCAAGTGAATGATGCGTTTGCCGATCTACGCCTTCTACCAGGAGTAGTTGGTGGAGAAGTAACGTCACCCTGCTCACTAAAGAAACGTTCAGCAGCAAGCGCTTGATAATTAGAGGGTTTGACTAAAGTGGGGAGCATCAAAAAGGATGTGACAATTAGCAAAAAAGCTGAAAAGAAAGAGATGAACTTTCCAATGGACCGTTGCATGTTTTAAACCTCCGAATTGAAACATGATTACATCAATCAAAGGAACGGACTAACTTCCAGAAAGTGAGCCGCAGAAAGGGCTGAAGGTCGAGGGGATTGAGTTCCGACCTTGGGCTCCGGCGCCGAGTTAGTTTGGCAGTAACTTGCCTGATAAAAGAATAGCCGATCACCTCCCAACAAGCCAGCCCCTGAAACAACTCTTCAATTGAAACGGTAACGCATGAAAACGGGCGGAAGCCTAATGCTTTGAAAGTGAGCCGCGGCAAGTCCGGAAAGTCGAAAGGATTAAGCTTCGACCGTCGGCTCCGGCAACCTGCTAGGGCTCGCAGCGGTTCGTTTTTTGAAAGAAAAATCGATCACCTATCAGAAAACCAACTCCTGAAGCTAACCTTCAGTTTAGACGGAAGCTGAGCTGAAAAGGCAGAAGCCTAACGCCCGCCGCAACCGGGCATGAACGGAAAGCGTTGACTCAGTCGCCGTGTGTGTGAATGAGTGCTCCGGTTTACGGCTTTGTTACTTACCGTTGTGTCAACGCGATCTGATAGTAACGGTTACAAGAATGTCGTTATAGCCGTAGTCAGACGAGTCCTCAAACCCGAGCTCGACGTATCGCGCGCTTTCAGATTTGACTTGATGGGGGCTTTATACCACGGATTTTGCGCACGTGGTGGACTGCTTTTGTTCCAGCTCGTGATCATGTAGGTCGCATCGTGTGGAACGATCGGCGCATTCCAGTCACTTAGACTGCATGCATAGTTACCACGTTCGGCAAACACTTGTGGATCGGTGGGATCGTTGTTGTAAATGATCGCGGCATTTTCATACCACGATTCGCAACTAAAGTGAAACTCCGCACGCCGATTGGCTGGAACTTTCAAGACGTAAATCTTACCTTGGTCAAGCGACAGGTTTCTATCGGGACCCCAGTTTGCCATAGTAAGGCTCCTGGGTGCGTGTCACCTTCTACAGAGAGAATT
>NZ_ASSJ01000005.1 GCF_000473895.1 Rubidibacter lacunae KORDI 51-2
TGAGTTTTGCCAGCATCCGGAGTCACTGAACGACTTCGTATAGGAGGTATTTCCGATCGGAATAGATCGACTTAAGTTCGGCGCAGGGAGCTTGTCGATCTTTCTGAACAACGACGTGAGAAACGCCGTATTCCTCGACGATACGGTTGAGTACATCGCACCGATCGCGATCGCCAGTGCGATTGACATTGTAGAACGCTTCTGCGAGGCCGAGTCTCTTATCCCATTCAATCACTTCTGCATCTCTGTAAGGGTGAGTCTTGCGATTTACAAAGATGGGTGCCCCGGTGTACAAACGGAATTTCTGGAGTTTTTTTGTATCCGGGGGCACCAAGTAGATCGACCCGCTCTCTTTTGTTTGATTGATGTAGTTCAAGAGCGGGATCGCGTTGTCGCGTTCGAGGAAAACTAGAACCTGTGCAACTGAGTTATAAATAACTAAGAGGGTTAGAATGGCAACACAACTTCTCAGAAAGAAACGGTATTTAGTGGCAGACGAGACATCCACAATCTCAAACAAGGCAGATTCAAGCTTGACAAGCAAGACGCAGCTGGAGAGTGGAACCAAGAAGACAGATATTCGCCAAGGTGCAACTAAGGCTAGAAAACTACTGTTTGATACGATCTGTAGCAGCGTAAGACAGACTGCGAAGGCAAGTGAGCCTGCTACAATCGCACGCAATTTGCTGCGCTTGAGCGCGATCGCAGCGCCAATAACCAGAGCCAGCTGTAAAGGAAAATCGGGTTTTGTTGCCCAGATGCTCGCATCAGCATGATGGGGAATTCTTTCATTGACAATAATATCTAAGGCAGAGTCTTGTAAAACAGCAATGCTAGGCTGTATCAAGGACAGTCCCATGTGAATAACGACGGGCATGACCAGTATTAAGGCAAAAACTCCCATACTCAAGAGCTTCTTTGCCGACCGGCCGTCCCTGAGGTCTAAAAATATGTATATGGAAACTAAAGCCCCCATGCTGGGAATGTAGGCTGGGTGGAGGTTGCTTGCAAGCCCCAAGGCTAATATAGCTAAGAAGCGCCTTTCTATCAGGAAAAGGTAAACAGACATCAGAATGAACGCACCGAAGCAAGCTGGCTGAAAAACGTCCATCAAGATGGACTGCTTTGCCACTCCTTGATGCAGGAACTTGCCCGTATCCACATCGAAGAACTTGATGTGGACGGTATGGATAGCAATCAAGAGGATCAGAAATAATAGGTAGCGCAGTAGATTCTTTCTAACGTCGTAGAAAGATGAGACGATACCTACGATCGACCAAGCATATGCTCCAAAAAGCAGGAAATAGTAAAAGTAAAATAGGTATTCTACATGAATTGAATAGGTGATTTGTACCAGGAAGCTGAATACAGGTAGCGGGTCGGTCGTACTTGCGAACCAATCTTGCGAGAGAAAGCCGCGACCTGCGTTGGCGAGTCCGTGCAGGAATTTCGTGTGTTGGTTGCCGGCCGAGCTGTAAATGGGATCTTGTGTATAACTCAGTCCAAAAACAACGGCTAAAAAGAAGAACTCCAAGACCTGGAATAGCCATTTTCTGGTTTTCAGTTGTGTAAAGCTGCGGTCGAGGAAGTCCATGCCGAGAACAGTCTGTGTTGAGTTGTGGTGACTACGTTGGGTCGGAGCACGAGCTACATGCAGGAAAGCTAAGGCAATCCATCTTGCAGTGGGTCGCGATCGAGCATTGGATAGTAAGATCCAGCGCGACGGAAAAGCCGATCGCTTCCGCAGAGGATAGCACTTTTGCGATGCCGAACGACACTGGAGAAGTTGCTTCGGATTCGAGTGTGGGGGATCGGGTGCAGACAGTGGGGCGATCTCCCAGTCAATTTCCGCATGCTGTTGCGAAATGCGCGACAAGCGCGCGTGCTCGACCTCGCCATCGTTGCTGCTGTTTGGGGAGGCGATCGCAAAGGCAATCGCCCTGCCCGAAAGCTCCAGTAGGGTGATTGGGTCTCGCGGTTTCGAAGGCGATCGCATCTCCCAAGGGCGCGATCGCCATCGTTTTCCCGTGTTTAGGTAGCCGCTTCCCAGTGAGTTCACAAAAAACTTGACACCCTACAGCCTTTGCTAAGCCAGTGAGGTAAACATGTTTTTTAGATTGACTAAATAGTAGAGGTTTGAGAAATGATGGCGTACCTCACGAGACCAAGAAACGCTGTCGTGCTGCGTCAAGAATAATTTTTAGTGTTCTCATCCTTTCGAACCATTGTCAAAAGGAGTCCCTAGAGATCGCCAACCCTAAATCTTGGACTTGACAGAGCACAAGTCACAGCCAATTGAGTATGTGTTTGCCCTGCTACCTCGCCTGGGGAAGGTTAAGTTTTGGAGAAACCCCGAGAGGCACTCGCGTCAGTCTCGCTATCCTGAATTGATGCACCAAGCGTGCAACTACTGTCCGCAAAGGACATGTCAGATGACATCCAATCCTGCTGACGCAGAGCGCTCCAATACGCCAGAAGGCCCCCAACAGCAGTCCCAAGACGATTTGGACGAGATGGAACTGCAGCGCGATAGTCTCAGGGGGCGAAAATTTACCCTTGCCGATGCGATCGGCCGCGAGGCCGGGTCTTTCCTGAAAGGTGAATCTCCAATTCCAAGGCTCGTGCAAGCAACAATCGCGATCGATACTTTTATCGGTCGCAATCTTGCAGATACGTCTGGAGTCGTGCAAGTCGTTCTGTGTCGTTGGGTTGACGAAAATACGGCACGCGTTAGTCGGCATCTTGACGTGCCACTGCAAGCGCTTCTGGAACTCCTGGAATCGATCGTCGAGAATCCGCCCATTCTGCACGAGTTCGTGTGGCAGGTTGACGTGCAGTGGGGAAAAGTTAATGCCGAGCGCCCTTTTTTCCAACGTCCCGGACAGAAACCGCACCCGGAGGACGAACATACCCACGAGTCGGTCCGTTACCAACTTGTCGAGCTGCGCGATCGCGTTCGTGAGGCGTTAATGCAGGGCTAGCTGCGGGAAATTGGTCCGGTTAGGCAAACTAGTTGCATCTACTCGTCCTTTGCCAAATATGCCTCAATGGCGTCGGCTGCCAACTGCGTCATGCTGATATTGTGTCCCTCTGCAGCTGCCTTCAGGCGATCGTGCAGGTCGTTGTAGATGCTAATGCGGTAGCGACGACCTTTACCGCGTCGCGATATCTGCGTCGATTCACGAGCATCAGCAGGGGTAGCGATAGCGGAGCCCGCGGCCGTCAGGGGTTCATAGCTATTCACAAATGCACGGATAGCGTCGAAGCCAACGCGATTGCAGAATTCGCCAAAGCTCTCACTCGCACGGCGATCGCGTGCAAAGAACCCCAGGATCGGCTCCAGATGTTCCTCTAAGCAATCGGCGGGCAGGCGCTCCATATAAGGACGTGCCAAGTGCGTTTGATTGGGCGTGCCGCCGAGCCAGAGCTGATAAGCTCCCGGCGCGCTGCCGACAAAACCTAACTCGGCCATGTACGGACGCGCGCAGCCGTTCGGGCAGCCGGTCATGCGGACGACCGGATGCTCCTGCTCCAAGCCAAGCTTATCGAGCATTGCGCGGATGCGCTGCAGGATACCCGGAATCGCGCGCTCGGATTCGACTATCGCCAAACCACACGTCGGCAGTGCCGGACAGGCCATGGCGTAGCGTACCAGTGGGTCGATTGCCTCGGGGTCGGTGACAACGCCGCGATCGCGCAGGATTTGCTCGATGTCGGCTTTCCATGCCGGCTCGACCTCGTAAAGGATAATGTTGTGGTTGGGCGTCAGGCGCATCGGCAACTCGTAACGCTCGACGATCGCCTGTAGCGCACTTTTAAGGCGGAAGTCACCCTCATCTTTGACGCGACCGTTTTCTACAGATAGTCCGAAGAACCACTTGCCGTCTCCTTGCTCGTGCCAGCCGAGGTAGTCTTCGTACTGGAAAGGCGGCAGCGGCCGGGCCGGCGCGATCGCCTTACCGAAAAATTGCTCCACGTGGCGGCGGAACGTCTCTATACCCCAGTCAGCCAAGAGGTACTTCATGCGGGCGTGGCGGCGTTCGACGCGATCGCCGTAGTCGCGCTGGGTTGCAACGATTGCCTTGATGAGATCGTAAATGTCGCTTTTATCGACATACCCGAGGGAGTCGGACAGGCGTGCGAACGTTTCTTCTTTGTTGTGGGTGCGTCCCATCCCGCCACCGACAAAGACGTTAAAGCCCTCGAGCTCGCCAGCAGCGTCGGTCATCACGACGAGGGTGACATCGTGGGTGTAGACATCGACGGAGTTGTCGCCGGGTACCGTAACGCAGCACTTGAACTTACGCGGCATGTAATGAGTGCCATAGAGTGGTTCTTCACCGCTATGGACGAGCGTTCCGTTGCCATTGCGCTGACGAGCGGCTTTGACAGCTGGATCTTCTTCAGCGCTGATAGATTTCTCGCCGTCAAGCCAAATTTCGTAATATGAGCCGGTTTGCGGGGTCAGCAAGTCGGCAAGATTATCGGCATATTCCCAGGCGTAGCGATATTCGGGTCGATTTTTATAGGGGGCGGGCGGAGCCATCACGTTACGGTTGAGGTCGCCGCACGCCCCGAGGGTCGAGCCCATGCTCTGGACGATTGTCGCGATTGTCTGTTTGAGATTGCGCTTGAGAATGCCGTGGAGCTGGAATCCTTGGCGGGTGGTGACGCGCATCGTGCCGTTGCCGTACTCGTCCGCCAGGCGATCGAGGGTGCGATACAGTTGCGGTGGGATAAAGCCGCCGGGGTTGCGGGTCCGAAGCATGAACTGATAGTCCTTCTCCTGCCCTTTGCGGCGATTGTCCCGGTTGTCCTGCTGGTAGGAGCCGTGGAACTTGAGGATCTGCACGCCCTCTTGGCTAAAGTGCGTAGTATCTTCAAGCAACTCGCTGGCCAGCGGCTCGCGCAAGAAGTTGCTGCGCTCCTTGATACCTTCGAGTCGGGAAGCGTTGCGGGATTTAGCAGGCGGGGTAACCATCGGCAGTTGCAGAGGCGCGGTATCGTCACACTTCGAAAAAGTGGATCTCCGGTAACCCGGTCGGGATTGCGGAGATCACTTCCATGGTAACGCTGCGAGGCATAGTCCACTTAACGGCGTGCTTTAGAAAATTGGCACTGTTTTTCGGAGGACTGTTTTTCGGAGGGATGTCTCGGGACGTTGACTACCCAGCCGCGTTCATTCCTGTTAAATCCCTCTGTACGAGTTCTAAGTTCGGTTGTTCAAGCCCTCTTGCTATATGTATTCCCTTACTTTGAGGATATTCTTCTTCCCCATAAGCCGAGGGAAACCCCAGTCCCTCGGCCCTATTGGCTTAAAGTGAGTTGTTCCAGCGAACGGTTGCGGTTTATAGCGCGACCGGACCTTCGAGGATTAGGAAGTTTCCTGCTTTTAGGTCGGCTCCCGGCACGCCCAATAGCGTTGCCAGTTGCACTCCGAGAGCAGAGATCGTCGCGTCGGTCTCACCGCCGATGCTTAGGTCGGAGAATTCGGTGATGCCATCGATGCCTGCAATACCGATAACGTCTTCGCCAATAGTGAAGTCTGTGAAGAGGTTCGTTGTCTCGGGGAGGATGGCACTCGCGACCCAGAACTGGTCGGCATCGCCACCACCAGTAATGATGTTGTTGCCACCGCCGTTCGGGAAAAAGAAGCGGTCTTCGCCTTCACCGCCGGATGCGCGATCGTTGCTGCCGAGGTTGAAGTCGTCATTATCGCCCAAACCATAGAGACGGTTGTCACCACCACCGACGACGCTGTCGAAGATGTCGGGGCCGTTGCCGCCGATCGCGCGATCGCCCGTACCCACCAAGATTTCGTTGACACCGGCACCAGCGTACAGACGGCTACCGCCACGGGTGGAGTTGTCGATGAGGTCACCGCCCGCACCGCCAAAGACAACTGCGTTCTCACCGGCGAAGTCGCCGAGTGCAGAATCAAGTTGGTCCAGACCGATGGTGCCAAATGCCGGCAGCGGTCCCATGACAACTTCTGCTAAAACAATGCCTCGATCGTCAACTTTTAAAGAAATCTCATCTCCATAAACCCGGCGTTCGGTATCGACGAGTTCGTAGTTGGAATCGAGAATCGGGAAACTGTAGACCGGAGTCAACGTGACTTGCGCGCCGCCAGCCTCGCCATTCAGGCGTTCGACGTTAACTTCCAGGTGACCGTAGTGCTTGCCGCCCGACACAAGTTGAGGAACTCCATCGACTTCTTGCCACAACTCAAGCTCGCCCTGGTCGGCGGTCCACTGGCTGAAGGGGTTGTATTTGAGCAGATTGCCGTCGGCATCTGTACGTTCTCCGCGCATCCCATCGCCAGCAACGCCGACATCGTAGTAATGAACGCCAACACCGTCGTTGTCTTCGTCTACAAAACTACGCTCGAACATTTCGCTGTGTCCGGAGAACACGGCGGCAACGCTATACTCCTCAAACAACGGGTGATATTGGCGTAGCGGCGTTCCCCCTTGACCCGAAGAATTTTCGTGATTCATCGGCAAGCCGTGGGTACCGCTGGAATAGGGAACGTGATGGAACTGAACGAAGATAATCCGACCCTGTTCCCGAGCATCTTCGAGTTGAGCGATCGCCCAGTTCCACTGAGCGCTCCCAGGATTGAAGTCGGCTAGATCGGTTCCCCCTTCTGCTTCGTACTGTTCGCGAGTGTAGTTTGCTTGCGTATCCGTTCCCGGCTCGGTAAAGTCCCGACCGCCGACTTGAGGAGGCTGTCCTTCCCCCCCATAATTGTCGCGACTGTCCTCCGGTTCGCCATTGGAGCTGTCGAGAGTCAGGACCGTGACCGGACCGTAATCGACACGATAGTAGGTGTCTTGGTGCTCGGGCGTGCCGTTTTCTGGAGTGTCAAAATACACGCGGTATTTGCTACGACCGAATAGAGGACCGAACCGTTCGTCTTCGTCAAAGCCATACCCACCATTGAGCGCGCCGAAGTTTTCCCAGTTCCCCAGAGCCGGCAAAATGGGATACTCCGACAAACCACTACCAAACTCGCCAGCATTGTGGCGGAAAAATTCGTCCCATCCAGGTTGGAATCCTCCCCCTTGGACGAGATCGCCAGGCATCATCATGAAGTCGGGTTCGCGATTGTTAATAATCTCGAGGTTTTCGCGATACCCGACAGTTTGAGTCAATGGATAGTTGAGGCGGGAGCCAGAAACACCGATATTTTCTGCCCAAAGGCTACCTTCTACTGAGGGACGAGGTAGAGATTCTGGTGCAAGAGCACCCTGCTGCCAATCGCGATTTTGGACGCGACCGCGCGGTTCGGTCTCGCTGTCTGCAAGAGCTACAAAGCGAACCCGATCCCAATCTTCAGCTGTGGGTGCAGTTGAGAAGCTAGCCTCATATACGCTGTCCCCAGCTGTCACAGAATAACTATATGTACTGTTGGGTAAAAGCCCATCTATATCGACAGTATGTTTGTAATTCTCTTCGCCCAGTAACCACGATCCTTGTTCTAATCCTTCGACCTCCTGTGCGAGTTCGGCTGCAGTATAGTCGAGTAATGACTCGAGAGTTGGGTCGCTTGCAAAGCTAACCGGAGCATCCAATCCCGGTCCGTTGATGGTTATCTCTCCGGAAGCGCCATCTTCCGTGAACCAAGTTATGTTCATTCCATCACTAGATGGCTGTTGAAGATAGGGATTGATGCGAAACATTATGATATGCCTCCGTAGGAATGGCGCAGGGAAATTGGTCTATCAACAGAGTACAAGTGTGAGATTAATTGGAGGATAAGGAGAATTTATTGATCGATAAGAAAAGGTTAAGACTTTGCGTCTCGATCGAATAGTTCGTGTTGCCTAGTTGGAGAAAAAGAACGCCTCCAAAGAGTTTTTGGGCTCAACGGCAATACACCCTATTAAACAAGCTAAAAAATATTAATTTCTTCCCACCTCATATCGGTGACCTATTTCCAAGTCGGAGATTGAAGATGGCTTTTATATCGAGCTTTAGGAATCTCTTGCTCCGGGTCAACGGCTAAAGTCTTCCGTCCCGGAACTACCTACGACATGAGTTCGATGGACCCGACTGCTGCAACCCTTACTACTGGGTTGGAATATCCAGTTGCCTGCAGATTATTCGCAACAAACCCCTTAATTGAGAACAGAGGCCTCATTGCGAAAGCCTTAGAAACCCTTGAGAACGATCCATTAAATTGCCATCCCGTAAGCGCTTTTCCAATCAGAATCTAGCTATCCCACATACTGTGAACTTACGTCCCTACTAGGTAGGGGTTGGTATTCTGGCAGACCTTATATGCAAGGCAGCTATTCGGTTGGGTCGGTATCGAAGCTGCAGCTGTGTCCGGGCGATCGCGACACCTGGCACGACAAAATGGCTGGCATTCCTGTACAGTGATGGAGGTAGATCTTAACGAGTTGGAACATGCAGTGCCCTGAGTGCGAAAGCAGCGAATACATCAAACATGGACGCACTCACTATGGCAAGCAACGTTATAAATGCAAAGCTTGCGGCCGTCAGTACGTCGAAGGCTCGGAATACCGCCACATTTCACCAGAGGACTGGGAGTTGGTCGACAAACTGATCCTTGAGAAGCTTCCACTAGCAGGTATCGCTCGGGTCATGGGCATCTCCGAGCGCCATCTACAGAGCTATGTGAATCGCAAGCAGGAGTCCCTCACCCGGTAGGTAAAGTTGATGCAAAAAACGGTAGAAATTGACTCTAGGAATGGATGGGCTGCGGTCTTTCGTATGTTGATAGTGTGGAAAGCATTGAGTTTGGATTGCTTTTGACGCGGATACTTGGATGATGGTTGTTCTATTCATAGAAGACTTCAAAGCCAGAGTCACGTGCCAGTTGTGAGAGTCTCGGCTCGGAGAGTACAGACAGTCTGCGGTCTGTTACACGGACTAATGGGCAGCCAATAACGCTGTGGTTCCGAAGAAGCGGCATAAGTCGGTTGGTAAGAAATCTGGAAAAACCCATTACTTGCAAGGATTTAACAAATTTCTTTGCTAGCGAATTCCGTGTCTAGATCGTAAGACTTGGGAGTATACGAGGTAGCAAAGGTACTACCTCGGAGCAATCTAGTATTTCTTCCACCACTACATCAGTTGTTACTGTGCCCCCCCCCATTTTCGCAGTGCATGACAACAAAAAAGCCGAGGGAAGCAAGTCCCTCGGCCGTATGTATTTGAAGTCAGTTGTTCCAGCTAACGGTTGTGGCTTTAGAGCGCAAAGGGGCCTTAGGCAATAACGAAGTCCGTTGCCGTCAGGTCGGCTCCCGGCACGCCCAAGAGCGTTGCCAGTTGCACGCCGAGAGCAGAGATCGTCGCGTCGGTCTCGCCGCCGATGCTCAGGTCGGAAAACTCGGTGATGCCATCGATGCCGGCAATGCCGATGACGTCTTGGCCCATAGTGAAGTCGGTGAAGATGTTTGATGCCTTGGGCAGGATGGCACTTGCGACCCAGAACTGGTCGGCGTCGCCGCCACCGGTAATTACGTTGTTGCCACCGCCATTCGGGAAGAAGAAACGGTCTTCGCCTTCACCGCCTGATGCACGGTTGTTCGCGCCCAGGAAGAAGTCATCGTTACCGCTCAGACCGTACAGACGGTTGTCACCGCCGCCGGCGACGCTGTCGAGGATGTCGGGGCCGTTACCGCCGATCGCGCGATCGCCCGTGCCGACAAGGATTTCGTTAGCACCGGAACCACCGTACAGACGGCTGCCACCGCTGGTGGAATTGTCGATTAAGTCGTCGCCCGCACCGCCGAAGACAGCCGCTTTTTCACCGTCGAAATCGGTAATCGCCGAGTCAAGCGGGTCCGGACCCATCGTGCCAAAGGCTGGAATCGGTCCCACTACTGCGGCTTTCAACGGCTCGGAGATGTTGAACTGGAAGATCTGACCGCCTTGGTCGGCCTGTCGCTCTGCGATGATGCCGCTAGATTCTCCGCGGTGCTGCACCACGCCGATGAACGTTTGCTCGCTCAAAGGCACGCTGCTGATGATTTCTTGTGCGCCGGTGCCTGCAATGTCCTCCTGAGTATAGAACTCGCCGGTTTCGGGGTTCTTCTCCACGAGGTGCGTCACCGCCCAGCTGCCCGAGAACTCCGAGCTCGTCGCTCGCGTGAACGTTTCTGGAATGGCGGCGACTCCGGCAAGTCCCCGGGGATTGTCGCTGCCGCCCGCCGATGCCAAGAAATAACCCGTGTTCGGCTCTACCAGTTCCAGCGAGTCGCCATTGATGGGGAGAACGTACTTCCGCTCGCCGGCATCGTTACCAGAGTCCTCGTCCACAATCAGGTAGTCGCCGTCAGCTGCCTTGACCCACTGCAGACCATCGGGTTGGTCCATCCGAGCTTCGCCGTCTTCGATATGAATCGCGTGGGTCAACGAGCCATCCGGATTCTCCTTACCAATGTGTCCGGCCCCTTTGCCACCCGTCTCCAGCGTCAGCGCGCCGTCTACACCAGCAAGGATCCGCGTAACGTCTGCCGATATGAAGTCCGGCAAGCCATTGCCATCGGCGTCGTTGTTCGCCAGTTCGTTAACGAGATCGGTTAACTCAACACCCAACTGAGCGCTGGGTACGGTCAGGTTTTGGACGAAGCGGTGCTTGGTGGGGTCCGGATCGACAGCGGGGTGCTCGGTCTTGCTGTCGCCGTTGAAGTAGGTGAAACCGCCAGCTTCCACACCTCCACCGGGTTGCTGGTTCGACTCGGTGCTGCCATCTTCCAGCACGTCGCCATCCTGCTCCCACAGGAATATTTCCGTTTCGTTGGCATTCTCGGGGGTGTCGAAGCCGTCCCACCGATAGCTCGTTGGATAGTAGCGCGCACCAAAACTGTTGGGAGCGTCGGCATCCTTGACGTAGTCGTCCAGCATCTTGGTGTCAACATCGACATCCTCAATGCCCAGAGACTCATAGGTCGCTCCATCGAGAGCCATGCCGTAGACTTGACCGTACAGCAAGCCGTTGCGACCCAAGAACGAATCCCGTTCGTTGGCGTCCTCGGCGAGAGGATTGCCTTGCGCGTCTACCCCCTTCTTACCGATGTAAATCGTCATCGGTTGAGGCTCGATTTCGAGGTTGTACCCAGCTAGGACGAAAACCACATAGTCTTCGCTGCCTGGGTTCATCGGCAGGATTTTTTCGAAGCCCCCCTGACCTAATGCGGGTACAGTGTAAGCGGTCTCGTTGGCGACGTCGACCACCATCGAAGCCAAGCCCATGGTGGTGGTGAAGAAATCCTGCCCGGACCCGAGACGCGCGTTCTCTTCAGTGATACCCGCAGCAGCGGCGGCCTCTTCAAACAACTGCCCGATGTTCCACTCTTCACCCATCAAGTACACGTCATCTTCAAGACCGATGCCGTCACCGTACTTGTTAGCTTGCTCGTAATAAGCTCCGCAGAAGGAGTGGAAAAACCAGTCGCCCTGGGTGAGCCGCTGATCGCCCTGCGGGTTGATGTCCGATGGCTCGCCCGAGTCAAACTCAATGACCGTGCCATCCGCCAGGGTTTGGTTGCCCCACTTAGCGCTCAAATCGGTCGGATCGAAGTTTTTGCCATCGACGATCTCGCCGAAAACGTTGTAGACAGTAGAAAACAACTTGCCCGAGCCCTCGAAAATCTCGCTAGCAGGGCTGTCGTTGTTTAGGAAATCTGCAAACCCTTCACGGTTATAGTCGATCGTGTGGACGTGTGAGCCGGTGAAGGTCGCTCCACTGTCCATCACCCAGCCATAGGTCTCGGATTCAGAAGAGCTTAAGGTTGCGTAGGACTCGGACTGATACACGACGCGAACGGTGTCCTCGTCCAGCAGATATGCCACTTGACCGTCCGGGTAGCCCGTTAGGGCTTCACCCGTGTTCGGATCGATCTCACCAACAGTTCCTAACGCCTTAAGAGGCCATTTGAAAAGGGTCTAGTCAGGTATCAAAGTACCCTGAGCGATCCGTAGAAAAGCCCCAAAAGTCCTATTCCCTCGTCGCGAGTCATGTGCCCGATTTCGCGCAACCCGACTTTTCAAATGGCCTCTAAAGTTGCCATACGGGAAATCGGTATCGCCGCTTCCCCCATCCTGCAAATCCTCGGGATTGTAGGAACTGCCTGCCTGCGGAATCAGTGCAGTCGTTTCTCCAATGTTCGGCATCGTTCAAACCTGCTTAACAACCGTGCACATTTAGGAACCCTACGCTTCGCTGAAATCGCGCATGCCAAAAGAGCGAATGTCATACTCGACACCCAGCATTTGACAGCGATCGCGAAGCTGAGAATTCGCTTAAATCGCAGCTCTTCATAGGGTTGCGCGCTCAAGTTAACGGCAAGTTAAGAGACAGGCAAGATTTTTTTTAAATTCGACACGGCGTCATACAAATTCGCGCTGCGCAAAAAAGCTTTACATTCTGGATCTATAGTTAAAGAGTTGGGCGGATAAAAGAATGTTAAAAGTTCCTTTAAAGCTTGTGTATGAGTTTTTAAGGCATCGCTTTAATTCTTTCAATCAAGGACAGATCCGCAAACCACAAGTCGGTTATATTTATTGAGATTATTCGGTTTTCACGAGCAGCAAAATGTCCCCCTAGCTCGCTGTACTTTCAGGTACTTGAAAAACTATTCTCAACACAAAAAACTTCGCACTTCAACGACCCATCAGCACACAAGAATGTGGGTTCGGACTTGGGAGGCTACGGTGAAGCCTCGCTCCAGGAGAAATCGAGACAGCTCGTAAGATGAAGCAGTTGGTCCAAACTAATAGGATCGCGATCGCGTCGGGAGCAGGCGCTGCCGGGAGGTCTTTGTCAACTAAAGGCTGCTCAGAAAGTCGACACTATCATTGGATGGATGCCTCAGATGGTTGGCTACGCAGCCGGAATCGTTGTAGGAGATGATTTCTGCCGGGAAGCGTTGACTCTGCTGGGAGATATTGCTCATCGGGCAAGGGTCAGCAAACCAAGACACCATCCGACTCAGTTAAATTGCTAATCCCGTCATTATGAAGATCGGTTCTCGGTGTTGGATGTCAACACAGTTACGCCTTCGATCGCTCGACCCACGAGAATGCGTTCGTGGTTTTTTTGCGTCATCAAGCTGCCATTTCCATCTGCTCTAATCGCGAACACGCCGCTGCCGTTGGTGTAAACTATCGTTCCGTCTTCAGCTAAGTCATAAGACAAAACACTCTTCGCCAAAATTTCCGGAACTCCTTCCACGCCCTGACGGACCAATTGCCAACTGGGCGGTACCAAAGCAGGTGCATCGGTTTCGCCTCGATGCTTTTTGGGGAGGTTCTCTGGGAAAAACGTACCACCTAACGTCCGCAATGGCTGACGCCCCACTTCTTGACGGGTCGTGGCATTTATTAGAGGCTGTCCTGTTGTCATTTGACTGAAGATATTGAAAAACTGAAAAATTGCGTAGAGCAATCGAACGGGCAACAAAAGCAAATCTTTGAGAAGCTGAGTGAGGCTGAATCCGCCGAGGGGTTTGTAGGGACGCCGAATGTAATATAGCCAGCCATCAGCAGAACACTGCGGGCCTAAAAGGTCGGATTTTGGGTCTTCAGCAAGAGTGCGGACGTCTTGCTGCTCGAAATCCAGCTCCATGATGGCAAAAGGCGCGCGGTTGACCACGTATCCTTGGCTGTTGCGGCTGACCCCGGCGGATTGATACACGATCGCCTTGCGCGCGCGATCGCTCCAGTGTGGGGCGCAGTCAATTGAATCTCCTTCTGTGAGGTCGAGGGGACGGTGGTCGTTGAGTTCTAATGTTGCTAGGTTGCTGATGCCCGTGGGATAGTTTTTCGTGCAGGCCATGAGCTGGTGCTTTTTACTGAAGTCCAGAAAGCCGATTTGAAACTCCGTGCTGTGAAACAAACGCCGTTCGCTTTGCTGCGTCGGATTGTATTGAAACAGACCCCCTAATTCTGTGGATTCGAGCGTGTAGAGCAACTGGTCTTGCTCGATCCGACAAATACTGGTGATGTGCACGGGGACCGCCGCTTCGGTGTGGGTGTTTTGTCGATCGCCGGTCGGAGGTTGCAGCATTGCCCGGATGCTGCGATCGCGCAACGCCTGACGTCGCTCGTTTTGAAGCCGCCGCTCCTGAACCGACCGCCCGAACTCGCTTTCAATTTCGCGAACGGCTTGGTTGTCTGGCTTGAAGTACAGTTTGCCTTGGGATAGATAAGCAACACTCAAAGACACCGTCGTTCCTTTCTCCTCGTTCCAATACGCCCCGTGCTTGAACTGATTATGCCAGAGAGCTGCCGAATACTTGGCTCGCAGCAGGGGGTTCAAGTCTCCGGGTCAAGCCCTGGGCTTGCGGTCAGCCTTCGCACCGATTCAGGGACATTTCTACCCTCATCAGCGCAAACTGAGCGCTAGAGATATCGTGAGTTCACGAGCAAAAATGGGAATGTTTGCGGGATTTGATAGTAATTAAGGCGGCAATTTACGCAGCTGCATAACCAACGGCTCGAGGCATCCCACGAAAAGGAAGGTGGATTTTCTGAAGCTCGCTGATAAATTGACAGTGCCCTTTTCTTGTACCCCGCGAATAGCCAGCACCCGCACCCCAATCCGAAGGGGTGGGGTGCGGAATCAACTGTGTGGCTTCGTTAACCCGGGCGGATCTATTTGCCACTGTTCGAGTTTCGTCTTAAAAACGAGACCGGTTGCCGCGATCGCGCTCGGATGGCACCCTCAACAAGACGGAGAACTCGCACTAAGGCAGAGCCGAATCGCCGAATAGAACCCTGCCTTTAGCGCGCAACTAATGTGCATCAATGCAACTTAGGCGAGCACCCAATTCACCAGCGTCCGGACTGGGAAGCCTGTCGCGCCGGAGTTGTTGACGCCGCTTTCTTTATCTGCCCAAACCGGGCCGGCAATGTCGAGGTGTGCCCAGGGCGTATTCTCGATGTATTGCTTCAAGAACAACGCTGCTGTGATCGCGCCACCCGGACGCGGCCCGGTGTTTTTCATGTCCGCGATGTCCGACTTCATACCATCGAAATACTTATCTTCTAGAGGCATTTGCCAGAACTTTTCGCCCGCAGCTTCGGCAGCATTTTTGAGTTCGGTCGCGATCGTTTCATCCGTACTCCACAGACCGCCGATTTCTTTGCCGAGCGCCACCATGCAGGCACCCGTGAGCGTTGCCAAATCGACGATCGCGTCAACCTCCAACTTCTCAGCAAACACCAACGCATCGGCCAGCGTCAGGCGACCTTCGGCATCGGTGTTGTTGACTTCAATGGTTTTCCCATTGGATGCGGTCAGAATGTCGCCGGGGTGCATTGCACGGCCGCCGATCATGTTCTCCGTCACCGCGCTGATGAAATGCACTTCCACGTCCGGCTTCAGTTGCGCGATCGCCTGCGCTGCCCCATACGTGGCAGCCGCACCGCCCATGTCCATTTTCATAGTTTCGATGCCGCTGCTCGCACTTTTGATGTTGAGGCCGCCTGAGTCGAAGGTCAGCCCTTTCCCCACAATCGCGACTTTGCGGCGCGGCATGCCCGCGGGTTTATAAGTCATGTGCACTAACTTCGGCGGTAAGTCCGATGCCTGCGCGACGCCCAAAAACGCCCCCATACCCAGACGCTCGCAGTCTGCTTTTTCTAATATTTCGAGGGTTAAGCCGTACTCGGCGGCGAGTTGTTCGGCAGTTTCTGCCATCGTCAGCGGCGTCACCGTGTTAGCCGGGCCGTTAACTAACTCGCGAGCCAAAATTGTCCCGGCAGCGATCGCTTCGCCTTTGGCAATTGCATTGTCGCGATCGCCGACTCCCAGCAAGTCGATGGTTTCTAGCTTGCGTCCCCTGGCGTTTTCCTCGGGATCGGATTTGAAACGTTTGTCTTCGTGCAGCCCGAGGATTGCACCTTCGGTCGCGATCTGCGCCACGATTGCAGGGTCGTAGTCCGCAATGGGCAAAGCCAGCCCGAGGGTTTGGCAGTGCTGGTTAGTAGCGATGCGGGCGCAGGCAGCGGCAGCGCGACGGAGCGTGTCGAGGGTCAGGGCATCGCGATCGCCCAAGCCGATCAAAATAATTTTGCGGACGGTACTGCCCCCACCAATGCGGGCGCAGGCACTTTTTCCAGGTTTGCCTTCAAACTGGGTTTCCTCGATCAGCTCCGCGATCGTGCCGGACAGTTTGGTGTCCAGTGCCGCGAGGTCGCCGGTCAACTCGGTGTCGGTGAAAAGCCCGAGCGCCAGCGCGTCTCCAGACCAGTCGAGTTGGGAGGTGCTGGTGCCGCGAACCAGGAGCTGCGGTTGCGTTTGGGTTGGCATGAGGTTTTGCGCTTACGTCTCTTTACGATTCACCTTACAATCTCTGGTGGATTGCCTGCATGCAGCAGGAACTGAGGCGATCGCCTGGGCTCGAATCTATATCATTCTGCTGACTTTATAGCTCGGCATAGATTCGATGTTCTCCACCCTTACGGTCGTCCTCGGCCAATTCCCTTGATTGTTCGAGCCTTACGCGCAGCGCGATCGGGAAATGCTATTCCGTCAGCAGAGGTGCGATCGCCGCTCGGACTATTCCCGCACGCTCCAGGTACGCGGCAACTCGCAATAACAGCCCGTCGTTGTGCGGTGCAGCCACCAACTGCACGCCCAGCGGCAACGCTCCCGACCGCCCATCTTCAGCTGCAACTGGCACCGACAGCGCGGGCAACCCGATAAACGACAGCGGCTGCGTAAAGCGCCCCAAATTCGGTCGAACCGCAACGGCTTCACCGGCAATCTCGACGATCGCTTGTCCGAGGGGCGGCGCTCTACACGGCGTCGTTGGCGTTAGTAACACGTCTACCTCGTCGAACAGCGCGCGAACGCGTTCTCCAAATATGCGTCGGAACCGCTGCGCGCGCAGATACCACTGACTCGGTACCAAAGCTCCAGCCAAAAAACGATCGCGTGTCGCCGGGTCAAAATCCTGCGGGCGATCGCGGAGATTGCTCAGATGTTGCTGCGCGCCTTCGGCAGCCGTAATTAGGTACGCCGCACCGCGCGCGCGCTCGGCATCCGGAACGGTCACCCGCCGCGTCGCGCTCAGCGCTCGTGCCACCTGCTCGACCGCCGCGATCGCCTCGGGGTCGGCTCCAGACGCGAAGTAATCGTCAGCGATCGCGACCCGCACGCCAGTGAGGTCGAGCGGACCGGGCGTGTCCGGGTCTAGGTCCGCATTCAGACCCGTCTCGGGCGGCGGCGGGGTGCAAACCGGATCGCGCGGGTCTGCCCCTTCTAACACGCGGCAGGTGTAGGCCAGGTCGCGCGGCGAGCGAGCAAACGGGCCGATGCAGTCCAAACTCGGCGCGAACAACACCGTCCCCGCACGCGACAGGCGTCCGTAGGTCGGTCGCAGTCCGAAAATGCCGCACAGCGCTGCCGGAACGCGGATCGAACCGTTCGTATCCGAGCCCAGGGCCAGCGGTACGAGCCCGGCCGCCACTGCAGCAGCCGAACCGCCAGACGATCCGCCCGCGATCCGTGCGGGGTCGTGAGGGTTGGGCGTCGCGCCGTAATGAGCATTTTCGGTAACGAAACCGTAAGCGTACTCATCCATATTGGTTGCCCCAACGAGGATCGCCCCAGCTGCCTGCAGGCGCGCGATCGCCGTGGCATCGCGGCGAGCTGGCGGGTCGTCCCGGTTGATTTTTGCTCCCGCCAGTGTCGTCACGCCCGCGATATCGAACAGGTTTTTGACTGCAAACGGCACGCCGGCTAGCAGACCGGGTTCCTCCCCGCGCGATCGCCGCGCGTCCACCTGCCGGGCCGCCGCGATCGCCGCCGCGTCAGTGACGGTCGTAAAACAGTTGCGCTGGGGATTCTCCCGCGCGATCGCCGCTAGTGTCGCCCGCACCACTACTTCTGCCGTCACGGTGCCCGCACGCACGGCCGAGGCAATCGTCGTTGCGTCAGCCGTTCGCCAGTCGCGCTCACGGCTCATTCGTCCCGCTCCGGGTTGGACCCGTCGATACCATCAGCATTGCGATCGGAGCTGTCCTCGTTCTCGGGATCGCTGTCGATCGCGGTCTCTCCGTTATACAGAGCCACGAGCTGCAACTCCAGCGGTCCTGCAGCGTAGGTGGTATCCGACGCGATCGCGCGAATCTGCTCGACGGCGGCATCGGTATCCACAATGCGCTCGATGAAGCGCACCGTCCCGAGATCGTCCGCACCGACGCGAATTTTCCCCAGGAGCCCGGCCCGCTGCGCCTGAAACTGCGCTGCTACCAACAACAGCTCCAACCGAGCGGTAAAATCGTCTGTCGACTCAACCGACACCGACGCGATTACATCTCCCGCCCCGAACACCTCGCGATTGGTTGCTACATTCAGAATCACGCGGATGTTCTCTTCGCCGAGCAGGTAATTACCAGCCGAGAGCACCTGTATGACGTACTCATTGCCGTCGCCGATCGCCTCAACAAGTTGTTCTACCTGCTCGCGCGAAACCTCAATAATCTGCCGCTCGATTGTCGAGACGCCGGGCTGCGTCTGTGCGATCGCGAAGCGATTGGCTTCGCGCAACACCACGTCTACTACAGTTTTGCCAAAGGCCGGATCGTTAAGGCGGACGACGTTGATCGCCAGGGTTTGACCGCGGACAAGTGCCACGTCTCCTTGTCGCAGTGCTTGGTAATACTGGAAGTACTGTTCTAGCTTGGCAACTTCCTCGCGCAAATCAGCCGTTTTCTGTGTGAGGTCGCTCAACACTTCATCTCGCTGCGCGATCGCAGTATCGAGGTTGGCAATGCGGCGATCGCGCGCCTGAATTTCCGACTGTAACGTGCTGCGTTGAGCTTCGAGGTCTTTCAAGCGCACGGCACTGGCATCGAGGCGTTCTTCTTGGGCGGCGATTTCTTGCTCTTGGCGGGTCAGTTCGGTATCGCGTTCGGCAATTTGCTCCTGCAAGCGATCGCGCTCCGCAACTAATTCCTCGCGTTCGCCGCGCAACCCGGCAACTTCCTCGGTCACGGTGGCAAGCTGCGACTGTGCGGCTGTGAAGTCGGCGTTCGTGCGCTCTAAATTAACCAAGGCGCGCTCTTGTGCAAAGCTGACGGCTGCCAGCTCCTCGTCAACCCGTTCCTTTTCCTCCGAGACGCTTGCTAGTTCCTTCTCGATCTCGCGGCGTTTGGTTTGAATTTCGTCGAGACGAAACAGTCCGTCGCGTAACGACTCGCTCAGGGCCAGCATAATGCCCAAGGTTGAGGCTGCGATTGCCGTTCCCGTCATCACCGTTACGACCACAGCAGTCTGACGCGGGCGCAACTTAAACAACCGCAAGCGCGCCTTGCCCACTTTCGAGCCGATGCGATCGCCTAGTGCTGCCAGGACCCCGCCCAAGAGCAGAATGGCAACAATCAAAATGTAGGCGCTGGTCATTAGCAGAGACTACTCGTGGCAGAAATTACTCAAGGACAGGCACGTGAAAGAGACCCATCGCCTACAGATTAGCCCATGAAACCCATCGGTTTCCGAGTAATTGAAACCCTGCGGCTTGGCTAACGGCAAGACTCTCGCGATCGCGCGGCAGCGGCACTGTGCAAAAAAACTAGATTTGTCCTTAGGAAAACTGCTGGCTGAGAGCAACGGGGTTGTGTACGGTAATTTTTTTCTTATGGATCGAAATCATTTCTTTCTCGCGCAGTTCGCCGAGCAGGCGCGTTACCGTCACCCGCGTCGAGCCGATTGCCTCGGCGATCGCCTGGTGGGACAGCTTGAGGTCGATGCGAATGCCCTCGGGAATCGGTTCGCCGAAATCGCGGCAGAGAATCAGTAAGAAGCTGACCAAGCGCGAACCCATATCGCGATGAGCGAGGGTCTCGATCATCATCTCGGTCTGCAAAATCCGCGACGACAATCCCTGCAGCATGAGGCGGGCGAGTTCGGGATTCTCCACGAATGCTTGGTCGGCTTGTTCGATGGGTGCCGATAGCAATTCCACGGGCGTGAACGCGACAGAATGATAGAAGCGATCCGAACGCTGCCCGGCGACCAGCGACAGGACGCCGAAGACACTGTTCTCTCGCAGCAAGGCAACGGTTATTTCCTCGCCAGACTCGTAAACGCGCGAGAGCTTAACCGCCCCGCTGAGGAGGAAGTAAACGCGCTCGGCTGGATCGCCTGGAAAAAAAATCGTTTTGCCGCGTTCGTAGGTTTCCACCATCGGTGCGAGCATGCCGCCACCGATTTGGCGGAATAAGTCTTCTAGGCTGCGTTCGCGAGCGGTATGGGGAGTAACGTTCATAGGGCAGTTGCTACGGTCGGCAAAGCGGTCAGCAGCAAGAAAGGTCGAGCAATGGGGAGACTCGAGACAGCTGATACGACTGAGTTGCTGTCAGGATGTTGCCGAATCAGTCGATTGCTACTTCAAGCTTCGATCATAATGATACATTTGCTGCAAAAAAAATCTTGGCAGCGGGCACCGCAAGCTCTGCAGCTCCCGATTGCTGGTGCATGTTACACGCCCGAGTCTCTAGGTGGGACAAGCGCTGGTGTGACGTTTCGGCAACCGGGTTGACGTGGAACATCAACCGAGCAGTTGTGGGCGATCGCGCCTGTCGGGACTGCTAAGACTCGGTCGAGTGCAACGGCTGGCGCAGCCACCGTGCAGAGCCGGGACGTTTCCGAGTTGAATGTCCCGAGCTACAAGTCCTTGCATAACTGATTTCAATAAACGGATAGCGGCGACGCTATGAGCGTTTGCAAACGGCGACGATCTTGGGGTGTAAGGTAAGACAACCGCGCTGCATTTCACACCTACATGAACCGATGCTACAGTGCCCAAAGCGAGTGCTCGATTCTTCCTTACGAAACGTTTAACTTATAGCGATTTAACTTCAGGGGACGCGATCGCATCTCACATAATCGAAGATATGGAGTCTCATGACGAGGGCATGCACTTATGTCGCAACCAACGATTGAATCAATTCTTAACGAAAACCGCTTGTTTGCACCGCCAACCGAACTGGCCGAGCAAGCTCATATCAAAAATTTAGAAGAATATCGTCAATTGCAAGCCCGCGCCACGACCGATCCGGAAGGTTTTTGGGGAGAACTTGCCGCACGGGAATTAGAGTGGTTCGAACCGTGGACTCAAGTCCTCGACTGGCAGCCGCCGTTTGCAAAGTGGTTCGTGGACGGCAAGCTGAATATCACCCACAATTGTCTCGATCGCCACCTGAGCACGTGGCGGCGCAATAAAGCCGCGCTGATTTGGGAAGGCGAACCCGGCGACTCGCGGACCCTGACCTACGCGCAACTGCACCGCGAAGTTTGTCAGATGGCTAACGTTCTCAAGCAGCTAGGCGTGCAGAAAGGCGATCGCGTTGGCATTTATATGCCCATGATTCCCGAAGCCGCGATCGCGCTGCTGGCATGCGCTCGCATCGGCGCGCCCCATACGGTCGTTTTCGGCGGATTTAGCGCAGAAGCACTCCAAAATCGCTTGGTAGACGCCAAAGCCAAGCTCGTGATCGCGGCCGATGGGGGCTTTCGCAAAGATAAAACCGTTCCGCTGAAAGTTGCTGTTGACCGAGCTCTCGCTGACAATGGCGCGCCTACGGTCGAGCACGTGCTGGTCGTCAAGCGGACGGGCGAGGCGGTCGAAATGGTGGAGGGACGCGATTACTGGTGGCACGACCTGCAGGCAGGGGCATCCGGTACTTGCCCGGCCGAACCGATGGATAGCGAGGACATGCTGTTTATCCTCTACACCAGCGGTACCACAGGCAAACCTAAGGGGGTCGTTCACACTACAGGCGGCTATAATCTTTATTCCCATGTCACGCTGAAGTGGGCCTTCGACCTCAAGGACACCGACGTATATTGGTGTACCGCTGATGTCGGCTGGATCACCGGGCACAGCTACATCGTTTACGGACCGCTTTCCAACGGCGCGACAACCCTGATGTACGAGGGTGCACCGCGACCCTCGAATCCAGGGTGTTTGTGGGACGTGGTGGAAAAGTACGGCGTATCGATTTTCTATACCGCACCAACGGCTATTCGCGCGCTCAGCAAGCTCGGCGATCGCTACCCGAACGCCCGCGATCTATCCTCCTTGCGGATCCTCGGCACCGTCGGCGAACCGATCAACCCCGAAGCGTGGATGTGGTACCGGCGGGTTATCGGCGGCGATCGCTGCCCGATTGTCGATACTTGGTGGCAGACGGAAACGGGCGGCTTTATGATTTCGCCGCTGCCGGGGGCGACACCAACGAAGCCCGGCTCGGCAACTTTTCCATTCCCGGGCATCCAAGCTGATGTTGTCGATATGGAAGGTAACCCGGTCACCGGCAATGAGGGCGGCTATTTGGTCGTCAAGCATCCCTGGCCGGGCATGATGCGCACCGTTTACGGCAATCCCGAACGATTCCGCCGCACGTATTGGGAACACATTCCGCCCAAAGACGGGCAATATCTGTACTTCGCCGGCGATGGCGCCCACAAAGATGAGGACGGATACTTCTGGATCATGGGTCGCGTGGACGATGTCATCAACGTCGCCGGCCACCGCCTCGGCACGATGGAAGTGGAATCGGCGCTGGTCTCTCACCCCGCCGTCGCGGAAGCTGCTGTCGTCGGACGCAACGACGAAATCAAAGGCGAGGATATCTTTGCCTTTGTCATTTTGGAAACCGATCGCGATCCGAGTGACGCGTTAGCCGCAGAGCTGAAGCAACATGTTGTGCGGGAAATCGGCGCGATCGCCCGTCCAGGAGGAATCCGTTTTACGGACGTCCTGCCGAAGACGAGATCGGGTAAGATCGTGCGCCGCGTGTTGCGCAGCCTCGCTTCCGGGGAAGAAGTTGCCGGCGACACCTCCACTCTGGAAGATCGCAGTGTCCTGGAAAAGTTGCGCGCGGGCGAATAAGTTAAAGCCTTTAGAGCGAAGGGATAAAGATATTTCTTCGCTCGGTGCCGGAGGAGTTGCCGCGCGTCATGCATCGGATGATAGTCCTGAAGTGTGATGCTCGTGTTGGTTAGGAGCATGGCTACGTTCGGGTTCTGCACCTACGCCATCTTCACCGTGCAGGACTACCGAATTAGGAACAGCGATCTGAGGAAACTCTGATGAGTGGCGTCACCCACGTTGAAATTCTCGAGAGTACACCAGAGGTTGTGGCTGCGCTCACGGGATATAATTTCATTCTCGACGCTCTATCTGTCGCGAAATTTATTTGATTTGGCATTACTACATCTGTTCCTTTTCCGAGACAGCAGCACAATTGGCGAAACGGATTCGAGGGTACTGGGGCGTTGAAAATAAGGTGCATTATGTGCGAGATATCACTCAGGGCACCTCCAAGAAATGCTGGATTGTGGCGTACCGGCGGCTGAAATGCCCGTGCTGCCGTGCCGACCTTTGGTCTTGAGCGAATTAATCGAGGTGCCCCTCAAGGACGAAGATAAATTGCGGATTCGAAAGACACCTCTGGTACAGAATTTTGCATTAGGTCGTAAATTTTGCTTTGAATCTCTACCGCAATTTTGGAATTACCAACATGGCCCAAGCGCAGCGGCGTTGTGGGCAGAACCCAAACTCACTATAGGAGATTTTTGAATGAAACAGTCCTGGGTTCACCTCAAGGACATTTGCCCTCGATCGCAAAAGTTGGTGTTCCCAAGACGGGTCCAGAAAGATTGCTGATACTTAGCTCCAACTGATGCCAGCGAGTTGGTCTAGGCAAAGTAGAAATAGTTTGGCGTTGGAAATTCCACTATAGGTAAAGGAGAAGTTGCCTTTGCCCCACCAACCAGCGTCACGGTGGGAGAAGCGGAAATAGCCTGAGTGGAGGGTGATATTTTTCATGTCGGTCACGGCGATGCGATGAGGGTCGCCTTTGCGCATAACGAATTCCATAAAGCCCGGTCCGACGCGAACAAAGCGAGGGTTGCCGGAGGGTATGGTGAACTCTACATATCCTTGCCGGTCTAGTTGCTCATTAATTTGCTGGAGGCAGTAGTTGCTCCAGGAATTTTCGGCGGAGTTGAGGAAGTGCCAGAGGTTCTCGTCTTTGGGCTTTGCATGGCGGCGCATATGCCCACCAGAAATGACAAGCAGGTTTTTACCGTCGGGGCGCGTCCAGCGGTAGCTGTAGCTGGTGCCAATATAGATGAAATTGTAATGGGTATGAGTAACGGTAGTAAAGAGGTTTCGGGCATCCGCGAAGCGCAACTCACGGACGATTTTAGGTCTATGAGTACGTGAACCAACTAGAGAATATTCGACGATCCCCTTCTCGCCAACGTAAGAGCAGCGATGGGAAAAGCGGGTCGCAAAAAAGGCGATCGCACCACCACCAAGCCCCACAAAGATGGCAACTGCAGTAGGGACTGCCAGGGCTTGCAAAAGCAAGATGCAAGCAAGAACAATAACGCCAACAATTCCTATTCGATGCTCTTTCGGGAAGCCGTTTTGATTAGTTTTAAGATTGCTTTCAGCAGTAAGCACCGTGCCGATGCTAGTTGGAGGTGACTCGAAGAAGTCCATATTGAGTTGAATGGTGCTACCCGAGTGGCGAGTGACATCTGCCCTCGGTCGCCATTTATAGGAACTGCCACGCATCACACCCAGACCTCACTCACGTTTGCCTAGAATTTACCATGCCCTGTGGCTGGAAAACCGGTTTCCTTACCTGCCAGAGGAGTATCAAAAGCGTCAAATTTATCTCATGTTGCCGCGATCGGCAAACGGGTGCGTTTCACCTTCTTGGGAGAAAACTCGGAAGCCGCCTGAGCTCGTGAATGGTCCACGTTCTCCGCACCAGCAAATTCCTAGCCCACTGCGAGGAGTCTTTCATGCCGATGCAGATTTATCTTTCTAGAAAGTGATACGCTCCCGACAGTTCTAGCCTGGGATTTTCGGCAAGATCGTATTTAAAGGTTTTGGGCGATCGTCAAAAACCTCATGCGAAGCGATCGTCACTCAATGTTTCCCAAGAATAAGGATATTCTGGGTAAAAAAAGTGTTCGCTGCGGTTTGAATTATTACTTTCTTTAGGACTGCTTGTCTCCGTTAGGCTGTCCGGAGACTCGTCAACGCCCGCGATCGCGAAGAGAAAATACCTGCATACTTGAGTTTGCGCACGCGAGATCGACAATTTTCTACCTGAGGGAGTTATCTAGTACGCGAATTTAAAATATATATGTCAAACTGAATAGGGAGTTCTTTTCAATTTGACAGATTGTGTACAAAACTGTTGATACGGGTTGACCCCTACGGAGTTTAGGGCGCAGCATTCGTGAAGGGCGGCTATTGTAGTAAGTTTCATTGTTGCCCGAATGCATCGTCCCCTATAGGGGGAGCTGAGGCTGTAAGGACCTATAATTAATCGATGGATTTTGGTCGACCCTCTTATGCCATAAAGATTCTTAAGCAGCGAATAAGTTTGTTATGTTCGGCAACTCAAAAATTCCAAAGGAACTCCGCAGAAAAATAGATGAATAACTTCAGCCAGGAGAGTTTATAAGATGGGTCGAATAACCCATACCACTGTTTACACAACAGCTTCCATCGGAAGGATTTTATTCGGAATTACTTGGACTAGTTTCGTCATATTTTGGCTATGTGCTGCATTGGGGTTTGAACTTCCCGATCTAAGAGAAGGCTTGCAACCTCAACATCTTTTTGCCCTTTTTGGTGCACCGTTTGTTCTTATTGGCTTAGGAATGCTGTCTAGCCCAATCTGAGTATGGCAATCAGTACGAAATACAGTTTACTTGGTGACAGATAAACGAGCGATCTCTTTTCAAGGTAGTAGGTCTATTGCAACCAGAAGTTACTTACCCGATCGATGAAAAGATATATATCGATAAGAAAATGCCGATGGAACAGGTTATGTATTTTTTGAAACTCGGCGATGGAACGACAGTGATGGCGACAAAAGAAGTAAGGAGGTAGTATTTTTTGAGAGTTCTAAGACCACGAGAAGTTGCAAATCAAATATGTTGAGACAATTGGTTTGGAATATTGCCAAACTAAAGGTGATGCACGCCGACCGCCGAGAGTCGATAGGTTGTGAAACAAAGGTTATCTACAGTAGGTGATGACCTTTGTTATCCACCCACAGCATATGACCTTTCATGCAGGGTGCAAGTTACCTTCTTGAAAGGTCATGCTCTACCGGCGTGCAAAGACTCCTCGCACAGTACTCCAGGCTGGCTGGTGCTGAGACCTTAGACTGATTCCAGGGTCAGGCGGCTTCCGAGTTTTCTCTCTAGAAGTTAACACGCATCCGGTTCAAAGAGATTATGGCTAAAAGTAGACCCAATTTACCCCAAGCGTTCTTAATAATTTTCGAAGTGTTTTAGGAGTTGGGCGCGATCGCCAGTCATAACCAGGCCCATCGTCTCGCCTAAGGGCAAAGCGAGCAGCGCCGGGATAATCCGAGCCAACTCGGGGTCGATGCCGCCGAAGCGAACGCGCAGAGCAGTCTCGATCGTCTCCCGGCGACCTGCCTGAAGACCTTCTAGGCGACCCTCTTGGCGTCCCTCTTGAAGACCTTCTTGGCGACCTTCCTGCAGGTGTGCCTCGCGCCAGCGCAAATAGGCAGGTGATAAGTTCATCAGCACTTCCTCCTCGTCCTCGCTTCTATTCTCTCTGAGCTGAATCGTGTAGCGCCAGTTCTCGAGCAAAGCCAGCACCCGCTCTATCGTCGGCGACCCCGGCAGCGATCGCACTTCCTCAATCGCCGCCCGCTGCACCTGCCCGCGTCCCAGCACCCGCAGCATCAACGTCTCGGGCGTTGCCGGCAACTGGTGGATCGCCACCAAGTGGGCTCGGTAGCCATCCGGGGTCGAGTAAACGCCCGGCAGCCAATCGGGGCGATCGCTCGCGGCAAACCGTTTCAAGAACGCTGGCGACAGTGTTGGCGACAGCACCCATAGTGGCGGCAGTGCGTTCTCGGAGAGCGGCTTGCGATCGCGCCGGGCACGCCGCAGCCCGCCCGCCCGCAGGGTATAAAGCTTGAGCAAACAGGTCTGGAACTCGACGATAGTCGGGGCATTCCGAAAAACTTCCAAGGCGCACGGCACGGAGGCAATGCGGGCGATCGTCCCTAGCAGCTCGGGGGCGGGAACCGGCGGGAAAGCCGGCTCGAAGAAAACATCGACTTGGCGCGGCTCGTCAGCAACATCCAGACTGGAAATACTGCGACCGAGGGGTTCGAGCAGATCGGCGAGGAACTGCTTGGCGAGGGCATCGTGAGCTTGGCGGGTCATAGCAGATAGCGAGCCTCGCCTTCGGGCAATCGGTCAACTGCGATCGTCTGCCAGCGTTCGGTGTGGTCAGTCCTCATCCAGCGGAATGCCAAAGAGAACGCGACCCTTGGCGAAGTAGCGACCGAACTGCTGTTCGTAGACCTCGTCTTCGTCTTGGGTTTCCACCTCGATATCCGATCGCGCGTAGCCCACGCACAGCAGCGCATAACCCTGGCGTTGCAGTTGCGGCGACAACCCCATTGCTTCCGGCTGGTAGATTTCGCCGGAGACAATGCGCACCGCACACGTCGTGCAGGCCCCGTTGCGGCAGGAAAACGGTAGCTCGATACCCTGCTCCTCCAAACTTTGCAAAATATAACGATCGTCCGGGACGCGGGCTTCGAACGTCCGTCCGATCTGCCGGTAGCGGACGCGGATCGTGTGCCAAGTAGTCATGAGCGGACGCGCCTGCAATCGTGGCTCGACTCTCCTACAGACGCAACGAGCGAGCGCTTCGTATGGTAGCGCGATCGCTCGCAGGAACCGCTCGATTGGGATTGCACGAAAGGACCTCTGCAGACCACCCGCCGATCGCGTAGTGCTTGTCACGATCGGAAGACACCATGTATAGTGTTTTTATCTGCCAGAACGCCCCATGAGCACCACATCTAGTGTTAGCGCCTGTTTCTCTTGCCACCGATAACCTATCGCTGCGACTCGACCCCGCTGCTGCGCTGGCCGATTGGAAACCGTTCCAGCGCGTCCCCGAGGCCGAAGCGATCGCTGGCGGGCTAGGCGAGATCCCACTGCACTGGAACCTGACACCATTACGCGACAAGCGCCCCTATCGCCAAGGCTGGCAGACCGAACCGCCCCTCAAGCGCTCAGAGCTAGCAGCGCTGGTGCTGCACGGTCAGCGCTGCACCAGCAGGTCCACTGGCAAACCCTACACCGGCTTTACATCCGGCTACGGGTTGCGGTTGGGCGATGCTTCGGGCGGGCTGGTGGCGATCGATGTGGACGGGGCGAGTGCCGAGCCACTCTTGCAACACCTCAGCGGCGGTAACCTACCTGCAACCACGAGCTGGACCTCTGGGAAGCCGGGACGGCGGCAGCTGCTCTACCAGATCCCAGAGACGCTACAGATAGCGTTAAAAGAGTTCCGGCGTGCAACATTTACACAATACCGCGATCGCGAAGGGTGCGATCGCCACACCGCGCCCGGCGAGCTGTTGGAGATTCGTTACAACCGGCATCAATCCGCGCTACCGCCCTCGCGCCACCCCGAAACCGGTGCATATCGCTGGTTGCGATCGCCTCAGGACGCGCCCGTTGCAGTCGCCCCCGAGTGGTTGTGCGATCTACTGCGGCGCGAGGTCGAAACAGCTGCGCTAGTCGTTGCGCTGCCCGCGCGCGATCGCCAACCGACGCCGATCCGCCGACGCGATGGATTGCTCGGCAGCACCAAGCCGGGAGGCTTGGAGGAACTGTTACAGACCTCGATCGCGCGCCTGAGCGTTGACGAAATATATTCGTGGCCCGGACATCAGTTTCGAGATTGTGGCAAGACTTTACGGGGTTTCTGCCCGCAGCACCAATCCCAGAGTGGCACGGCGTTCGCAGTCGATCCCGAGACGAAGGAATGGTACTGCTTTGGCTGTGAAGTCGGCGGCGGACCGGCTCAATATCGTCAGTTTCTGCGCGGCGATCGCGGTCCGCTCCAAGGCAGAGCGTTTGCCGACTCCGTCCGCGAACTAGCCGCAGAAGCAGGGTTGACCCAACCCCAAGGTAATGCGATCGGACTGCTTCCGGATCGCGCCGCCCAAACCTGGCAGCGGAGCCAGCAATTTACGCCCACGGCTACGATCGAACAGCCGTTTTTCGACTGGCCGGTGCCACCGTCAGGTGCGTTCGTGGCCGTGAAGTCGGGATTGGGGACGGGCAAAACCGCATGGCTGGGTCGCGTTGTCGATCGGTTGGGGGATGAAGGTTGGGTGGCGCTCGGGCACCGCAATTCCTTGCTGCTGCAGTCGTGCGAGCGCTGGGGATTCGAGCACTTGCACGTTGACGATGCCTTCGATCGCGTTGGCAAATCCACTAGCAAAATTGCCCTTTGCGTGGATAGTTTGCTGCATTTCCGGGCCGAGGATTTCGTCGATAAAAACGTCATCCTCGACGAAGCCATGGCGATCGCACTACATCTCTTGGTCGGCGGTACGCTGAAGCGCAAACGCGAGGCCGTTTTGCGTCGCTTCGGTGCGGCATTGGCGCGGGCGCGACGAGTCTTCTGCCTCGACGGGATGCTGGCAGATTGGTGTGTCGACTATTTACATCGCATCGCCGGATCGACGCGGGAGCTGATCAAAATCGAGAACGGCCACCCCACCCCACCGCTGACGGTAGATTTGCTCGCTGGCAATTGGGACGGCACTGGGTCGGGCGATCGCTCGGCGCTGCTGCAAAAGTTGTGGGCGTCGCCGCAACCCGTGGTTTGTACTGACAGCCAGCTGGAAGCCGAAGCCCTCGACCGCGTGTTGCAATCGGCTGGCAGCATCGGCTTACGCGTGGATTCCAAAACGATCTGCGAACCGGACGTTCAGGAGTTCTTGCGCGACCCCGATCGCTTCATTGGCGAGCGCCAGCCAGAGTATTTGATTTACACCCCATCGGCAGAAGCAGGGATCGACATCGACATCCGCGACTACTTTAGCGAT
Organism: Rubidibacter lacunae KORDI 51-2; assembly: GCF_000473895.1. Lineage (NCBI taxonomy): Bacteria > Bacillati > Cyanobacteriota > Cyanophyceae > Chroococcales > Aphanothecaceae > Rubidibacter > Rubidibacter lacunae. The sequence goes on from NZ_ASSJ01000005.1 coordinate 29,926, forward strand.
CAGTTCTGTTTCTTCTTCGGCGTCCTGCAAACCAACGCTCAACTGCAAATGATCGGGCGCATCCGCGACCCACAAGTCAAGCGCTGGGTCTGGTGTCGCGGGTCGGGACTGCGCGAGGGGGATGGCGATCGCTCGCCGTTTCCGCAACAAATTGCCCGCAAACTCGAAGAGTTCGTGCTGCAAGAAGGGCTGAACTTGCTCGAAGATGCTACCGACCCTGACGCGATCGCCCGCCTCGTGCAACAGCTTGCCAGTGCTCGCGAAGATGCCCACCATCAAGCGTTTTGCATCCTCAAGGCCATCGAAAACTACGAGCGCGCGCGCTTGCGTGACTGTTTGCAAGCAAGCCTCGCGGCAGCAGGGCACCGCGTGCGCGCGATTGTCCTCGATCCGGTTGCCTCCGTAAGCGAGAGCGAGCGGTCTGCCCGCGAGTGCATTAAAACGGCTAACGCCGAAGCGATCTTTAATGCGCCCTTGTTGTCGGCACCGCTCCCGCGCCAGCGCAGCAGCTTGCAGGTGCCGCCAGCCGAACGCAATAGCGCGGTAAAAACGCACTTGTTGCATTTATTGCCCGGCATCGAGCGATCGCCCCAGTGGACGCCGGGGTTCGTGCGGCGCGTGCAGTTCGACGATCGACAGTTCGTTTTGAGGCAGGAGCTGTTCTGGCTGGTGACGCATCCCGCGAGCGCCCGCGAATTGCTACAAGTCAACATCCCGGTGCCCGGCACCCTGGCATTCCTCGGCGACCTCCGCAGTCGTTGGTCCCAGGTGCGGGCGTTGACCGACCTGGGGGTTGACTCGCTCTTGGACCTCGAAGCCGAGTGGACGGCGAACTCGCCGCAGCTCAGACTCCTTGTCGCCCATTGCCGATCGCGCGAGCAGCGCTTGGCATTAGGACTCGGTCGCAGCGAATCCGACCCGATCCGCTGCCTGCGACGCTTGCTGCAGGTATTGGGCATCCGACTCGAACGCCGCCGGGTGAAACGCAATCGCGATCGTTTCGAGATCTATCGCATCGACCGCCATGCTTGGTACGACAGCGATCGCCTTGCGGTTCTTGACTGTCTAGACCGCCGTTGGCTCCACGACCCTTAAAGCCTCTGGGGTCAACCGATTCAGGAGTCTATGCAATCCTCAGCCAACTCGGACTACTCCGGGTGGCTTGGGGTTTTGCCGTGAAGTTTTTTTTGCGAGCGGTCTCGCTCTGCGGACTTCAATTCACGGATGTACGGGTTACGCAGCCCTATCGTTGCAGGGTGTGGTTGAGTTGGCCACTCTGGCAGTGACTGCTGAGGGCAATAGCAGTAAGGGCTGGAGCGGATACTGCAGTTGCTCCTTCAGCCAGGGGTCAAGAAAATTGGCGGACGTGCTTGCAATTAGTATATTTGTACTGTAATATGTATTCATCGATTCAAGGCACCGTCGCCACAGCCGAGCGCAACGAGGTTTCTGTCGTCATGACCAAGCACTACGTTTTACGGGTAAATCCACAAGCTGAGTACGATTGGGACCGATACGTCCTGCTCGAGCCGTTTTCGGGCGTGCGTCCCGACCTATCCGCATTGATCGCCAATGCAATTGAAGACCGACCGGGTGCGTACTTAGTTGCCGTCAACCTAGAGGTACGGGTGCTAGAGCGATCGCTCGACCGCGCGATCGGCGACTCGTTCGCCAGCCATTGTGCCAAGCGCTTGCCAGGATTATCTGAAGAGCGCCAATCGCAAGCAGCTTAGAGTTCCGCCCAAATCGAAACTGAACTATACAACTCCATCCAATTTTCACTCCCAAGTTTGACTGACGAGGGTAGGGCAGCTGCGAGCTTCAGGCTGCCCTTTTTCTTGCGGTTTTCCTCAATGTCATAAGGAACGATGCCAACTCAAAAAAGCGGAATTATGCTTCACGCACCGCAAACGAGTAGAGGTTTCAATCCAGGGCAAATCGAAATTTGCCAAAGTGTAGCGTACCAGCGGCTGAAATGCCCTGCCGCCGTGCCAACCTTCGGTCTTGAGCGAATTAATCGAGGTGACCTCCAGAAGCGCGGGCTTCGACATAATCTCCCGAAGTTGGTATAGAACCTCTGCGATGGAGCGTTTAAGGTCAGCCATCGAGCGGGACTCGGGAAAGAGCTTCAGCAACATCGGTCGTTGACCGCGATCGCGTTACTGCATGGCTGCCAATGCTGCCAACAGGCGATCGACTCCGGCATTGGGATCTAAGAACGAGAATAGATGCTTGAAACGAATGCAACCCTCGCGATCGAGGACAAACTGTGCGGGGAGCGGAGCGCCCAAGGCTTGCCCGGTGCCATAACGGCGAAACACAGTGTTGGAGGAGTCGCTCAGGAGCGGCATTGGTAAGCTCAAATCGGCGGCGATTTGCTGGCTTTGTCGCCCGTCGGTGCTAGTTACCAGCAGTACCTCTGCTCCCGTTGCTGTTAGCTCTGTGTAGCGATCGCGTAGTTCCACGATGTGGGGATAGCACAGAGGGCAATACAGATTCTCATTAAATATGCGAGTGAAGGCGACGATAACCGGCTTGCTGTCGCGAAACGCTGCTAACCGGACCTCGCATTCTTGCGTCACGTCTGTCAGCGTGAACTTCGGTGCAAATTGCCCGACCTGCAGTGCACTCGTTGCCGGAATGGGAACGAAATTACGGCGAAAGCGCGGGTCCCTAGCGAGATCTTTGAAAGTCGCGATCGCCGTTGAAACCAGAGACGTTATGGTTGACATCTGTGGCGAACCTTAGAGCGCGGTAGGAATGTCTTGCAAGCCGAACGGACAGCATCCGGCTGCGGACGCGGCGGATATGGTATTCGGCCGCGAACGAGCAGAGATCGAAAAAAGGGGGCACCTGCCCCCACACATTCGCACTGGGCTGCGGTTCGGACAACGCGACAATACACGATCGCCAATTGCCAGCGAACCGGAACCGACCTGCGACTTACACGGTTGCGAAGTAAACCTTAGATTTAACCGGGTCGGGAGTCATCGTTTTGTCGCCAGGCTTCCAACCCTCGGGGCATACTTCATCCGGGTTTGCTTGGACGTACTGGATTGCCTTAAGCGTCCGCAGTACTTCGTCCACATTGCGACCGAAAGAGAGGTTGTTGATCGTCGCGTGCTGGATGACCCCCTCTTTATCAATGATGAACAGGCCGCGCAGAGCTACTCCTGCTTCAGGATCCAGCACATTGTAAGCCGAGCTGATTTCCTTTTTGATGTCCGAAACCAGTGGATAGGCTAGGTCGCCAACACCGCCGTTCTTGCGGTCGGTTTGCACCCATGCCAGGTGCGAAAACTCGCTATCCACAGACACGCCCAGCACTTGTGCGCCTATCTCGGCAAACTCGCTGTTACGATCGCTAAAGGACACAATTTCCGTCGGGCAGACAAAGGTGAAGTCCAGCGGATAGAAGAACAGGACGACGTACTGACCGCGAAAGTCAGACATTTTGAGAGTCTTGAACTCTTGGTCGACTACTGCCGTCGCCGTAAAATCAGGGGCAGTTTGACCGACGCGCAGGCATCCTTCTGCAGCCATGTGCTCGCTCCTTAGGGAAGTTTCTACGTCAACTAATTGAACGTTACGGGATAACACGTGTCGTCATCGAGCCATGCTCGCCCAATACGCGATGAAACCCGGTACGACTCGGTTCCGTAAAGAACTATTGCAACTATATCATAGTCATAACGATTTTGAGTTTCGTGCGATCCCCTGCCAGGAGCGTTACCCGACGACTAGGATGGGGAAGAATCAATTGCCCTTTGGGAAAGTACTTTGGGTATCTGCTTGACCCGGATCGGCAGTTGCTCGACGTACCATTGCACTCACCCACTCCCCAACCGACCGCCGGCGATGACAGCTGCAACGCGTGCTACTACCGAAGTTTTGCTGGGTAAATCCCTGGCCGAGCTTACTGCCTGGGTCCAGCAACAGGGACAGCCAGCTTATCGTGGCAAGCAACTACACCAATGGTTATACGACAAAGGTGCGCGATCGCTGTGCGATATTACAGTACTGCCGCAAACATGGCGTGCGGCGGTAGCCAGCGTGCCGGTGGGGCGATCGCGGATTCACCTCAAGACCCTTGCACCAGACGGCACGCGCAAATTCCTTCTGCAGCTGGCAGATGGGCTAACCGTCGAGACCGTTGGCATTCCGACTGAGAGACGCCTAACGGTCTGCGTTTCGTCGCAGGTGGGGTGCCCGATGGCGTGTGATTTCTGTGCGACCGGCAAGGGCGGCTTTACGCGTAATTTGCAGGTTCACGAAATTGTCGATCAGGTGTTGACTGTAGCCGAAGATTTTCAGCAACGTGTCAGCAACGTCGTGTTTATGGGCATGGGCGAGCCGCTGCTCAACCTCCACGCCGTGGTGGCGGCCGTACGATCGCTCAACAGCGACGTTGGTATCGGCCAGCGATCGCTAACGATCTCCACCGTAGGGTTGCCCGGCCGCATCAACGAACTAGCTACGCATCGATTGCAAGTTACCTTTGCCGTTAGCTTACACGCCTCCAATCAATACTTGCGCGAGCAGTTGATCCCGAGCGCGCGACACTATCCGCTTGCAGCTTTGCTAGATGAATGTCGCGATTACGTAAGAAAAACCGGGCGTCGCGTGTCCTTCGAGTACATCTTGTTGTCAGGCACGAATGACCTACCGGAGCATGCTAGCGAACTTGCTGATCGACTGCGCGGCTTTCAATCTCACGTCAACTTAATTCCCTACAATCCGATTGCGGAAGTAGATTATCAACGTCCGAGTAAAAAACGCGTGCGTGCCTTTAAAGCGATTTTGGAGCAAGCTAACATCGCCGTTAGCATTAGAGCTTCGCGCGGGCTCGATACCGATGCTGCCTGCGGACAGCTGCGCGCGGCGCGCGATCGCACCCTTGGATTGGATGCTCGACCGACCCGCTAGCCACTGACCGTTTGGGTCGTTGGCAGCCGGGAATCGCGTTCGGTTCGAGCATCGTGCTTGGAGAAAGTTTGTTATCTTGTTGGGATTATCTGCTAAGCCGCGAAGAGCCAAAGCGATCGGCAAGGTGACATTGTTGCTTTGTATGCTGACGTTTATTTTTTGGGATCCTCCGCTGAACCGTCAACGGCAGGAGGTGAGGGTGCCTGCTACATTAGCGGTCTATTGGCACCTCAAAGGGTTTTAGACATAGCGGCTTGCGGCTCGGCACCCCAGGCTTTTCTCCCGTCACGAACGACCATCGGTTTCGAGACAACCTATCGACGATGCTGCACCTGACCTCTCCGGTTTCCACTTCATCCTCACAGACAATCCGTCCGTTCGCAGCGGCATCTCTCTACGGCATCGCTCAGCGTGGTCGACATCTCTTAGCGATCGACGCGCGCACGGGCTACCTATTCGAAATCGATCCCATCGACGGCAGCATGCGCGTGCTCAATACCCACAACGCGACCGACTTCCTCGACACAACGGGCATTGCGATCGCGGGGAATACCCTGTGGTTTACTCAGCATGAATCGGTGTGTTTTTGTTCGCTTGAGGGCGACCTGAAACCGCAGCTCTTCACCACGCTGCCCTACGCTGCTGACGGCATCACCGTATGGGAGACGGCTATTTATGTTTCCTGCAACGGAACGGACAGCATTCACGTTTTCAGCAGCAATACCCGGAAAGAAATTACGCGCCTGCTTGCACCGGGGATCGGGCGCGAACATCTGACGATTCGCGGCGAAGAGCTGTGGGTCAGCGATCGCACCGAGCAAACCGTGTTTTGCCTCGACCGAGCCACGGGCGAGATCGATTTCAGCGTGCTGACGCCGTTTCCATGCCCGACCGGACTGGCATTCTTTACCGACCCAAATACCGGTCGCGAACAGCTTTACGTTGCCTACACCTTTGAGGAACCCTTCATTCGCGATAACCCCAACGCCACGCCAAATCACGAAATTCAATATCGCGATGCTGCATTCATCCATCCGCTTTACGTTTGCTACGAACCCGAGCGGCGCTACACCCGCTCCAATGGTTTTCTGGTCGAAATGAGCTATGTCGAGGAAATTGCCCCACTCGATGCGATCGACCTGACCGATCTGGAATGGCGGATTGCACTGCCTGCCGAAACTCACCGTCAAAAGCTCCACAGCGTGGAGCCAATCGGCATTCCGTTCGCAGAAGAAATCATCGACGGTCAGCGCGTGGCGGTGTTTAATATCGAGCGCCTCACTACCAACGATCGGTTCGTCTTCGGCTGGAAGGCCCTGCTGGAGGTTTGGAGTATCAAGTACCAATTCGAGCCGCGCGATGGCGATCGCGTGCCGGAATTGGACCCAGAACTCCGCAATCGTTACACGCTCGACGATGACGAACTGGCCATGGATACCGACATCATTCGCCGTGCGGCGGTCGATGCACCGGGCGACGAAACGAACTTACTGCGGCGCATGTACAACATCCGCAACTTCGTCTACGACAAACTTGCCTACGGGATCAAGCCACAAATCGATCCCCCCGATGTGGTAATAAGACGGGGGGTGGCATCCTGCGGCGAATATCTCGGGTTGCTGTTGGCGATTGCGCGCCTCAACGGAATTGCCAGCCGCACGGTTGGGCGTTACAAATGCCCTCAGCAACCACACGCGCGCAACGTACCGCTGGAGCCGGATTTCAACCACGTGTGGATGGAGTTTTACTTGCCGGGATGGGGCTGGCTGCCGATGGAGTCCAATCCCGACGACATCAATGAAGGCGGTCCTTATCCGACCCGATTTTTTATGGGTTTGGCATGGTATCACGCCGAGATGGCCAAGGGCATTCCCTTTGAGACCATTTGCAGTCGCGGCGAGCGCTTAACCAAGGAAGTCGTAGCGATTGGCGAATTGGCAATCAACCACGTCCGCTTTGTCGTCCTTGACGAGCTCATTCCCAATCCGGAACCCAAGTAGGTAAGGGGTGCCGCTAGTGCGGAATCTCGACCGACCGCAGGAAAAATAGTTTGCACGCGGAGTGGTCTCTCGGAAACGTCATTTAGACGGACTTACCCGCGTGATTTCTGCGACCAAACCCGCGTCGGCAAGCCCCAAATATAAATGAAGCCTTCTGCGGCCGCATGATCGAACTGGTCGTCCGCACCATAGGTTGCCAGATCGGGCGCATAGAGGGAGTTTTCGGAGCGACGACCGACGATGGCGATGCTACCCTTGAACAACTTGACGCGAACGATTCCCGTGACGCGCGCCTGGGTTTGTTGGATAAAGGCATGGAGTGCCTGCCGCAGCGGACTGAACCAAAGCCCTTCGTAGATCATCTCGCCGAAAGTTTGCTCGATGCCGCGCTTGTATCGAGTGACGTCGGCGGTTAGCGTCAGCCGTTCGAGGTCGCGGTGGGCATAGATCAGCACCAGCAATGCCGGCGTCTCGTAGATTTCGCGCGATTTGATGCCGACCACGCGGTTTTCGATCGTGTCGATGCGGCCGATCCCGTGGGTGCCCGCCCGAACGTTTAGTCGCTCGATCAGTGCGATCGGGTCGAGAGCCTGCCCGTCCAGGGTCGTGGGAACGCCGCGTTCGAAACCGATCTCCACATAATCCGGCTCGTTCGGCGTATCGGCGATCGCGCGGGTCATCGCGTAGATTTCTTCCAAAGGCTCGGTCATCGGATCTTCGAGCGGACCGGCCTCGATGCTGCGCCCGAGCAGGTTGCGATCGATGCTGTAGGGCGAAGACTTCTTCACTGGCGCCGGAATCCCGAAGCGTTCGCCGTAGGCAATGGTCTCCTCCCGGCTCATGCCCCATTCGCGGGCCGGAGCCAGGACGGTTAAGTTCGGATTGAGGGCCGCGATCGCCAGATCGAAGCGCACCTGATCGTTCCCCTTTGCCGTGCAACCGTGGGCAACGGCATCGGCTCCGTACTTCGCCGCCGCTTCGACGAGGAGTTTAGCAATGAGCGGTCGTGCTAGCGCTGTCGACAGAGGATAGCAATCTTCGTAAAGAGCATTAGCTTGGATGGCTGGAAACGCATAGTCCGTCACGAATTCTGCTCGCGCGTCCTCGACCAAGGATACCAATGCTCCAGACTTGAGAGCCTTCTCCTTAACCGGACCCAGTTCTTCGCCCTGACCGAGATCGGCCGCAAGCGTAATGACTTCTTTGATACCCCATTCCGCTTTCAGATAGGGAATACAGACGGACGTATCCACGCCGCCAGAATAGGCAAGTACGACTTTTTCTGCGCGACCCATGCTCGCTCGACCCTATACAACACGTGCAAAACATCAAGTCGCTATTGTACCGGCTCGCGCGCGTCGGGCAGCGATCGCGGCGAACGCGTTTGCTCGTTGTTCTCTCAGAACAGCGGAGCTGAATTGGTGAATGGCGCACTGTCGGCAGGAGGCAGAACTTCGGCTTCGATCGCCGCCGAACCATCACCATTCGATGCGCCTTCATTTGCAGGAAGAGCTGGCTCGGGTATTGAGGTATCGACGCGATCGGCGGACGGTGCAGCAGCATCCACGGCGCTATCCCTGGCATCCGGTTCGGATACCAGCGGTTCTGGGCGCAGGCGGGTTTGCCACTCAGCGATGCGTACTTGGGCGGCACTGCCTAGGCGACTATTTGCCGGAATCAACTCGGCAATTCGAATCGCACCAGCCGGATCCCGATCGGCAGTCCGCGTGGCAATGCCCAACAAGCGCTCGCTCCAGCGCGCGATCGCGCGATCGCCTGCCCTGCGGGAGCTGGAAACGGTTGGGATTCGATCGGCCGTCTGGATGGCCGCTGCCAGCGCTTCTGGGCTGCCCGGCTCGGCTGTGCGGTAGGCGCGTTGGAGCAACTCTGCACCGCGCAATTGCGCGCGCCAGAGCGCGATCTTATTTTGTGCATCTGGGTAAAGCACGCGCCCGCGCCCGATCCGCTCGGCCGTCGCGACCGCCTCTTGGAGGCGCCCAGTGCTGGCAAGTGAGGTGGCGCGCGAGAGGATCGGCCGGTCTTCAGCTCGCTGGATGTTCGCCCGCCATTGCCGGACCCGCGTTTGGGCGTCGTCGTAGAGCGCGCGCTGGGCTCCAATCCGATTGGCAATAGCAATTGCCTCTTGCCAAGCTGGGATCGAGTTGCCTTGGGCGGCAAGGACGGCGCGGTTGAGCGTTGGCTGGTCTTGGATCGTTTGGATGTCGCGCGTCCAGTCGCCGATCGCTGCACGCGCTTCCCGGTAGCGGGGATTGCGGCTGGGAATTTTATCGGCTTCGGCGATCGCACCCTGCAAGTCGGCGAGCGTCCCCGGTTCTGCCAGCTTGCGCGCGCGATTGAGGTGGCGGACGTCGACAATTTCCAGCTCCCAACGATCGATCAGTTGCTGGGCTTTGTAGTAGAGGGGGCGGTCTTCCCCGAGCAGTTGCGCGCGGGAGATCGCGACTTCGATGCCGGCGATCGTCCCGGTTGCGGCTTGCGTTCCGGCACGGGTTAGATCCAGCAAATCGCGAACTTGCTCGTCTAGGTCTAAGCTGTTTGGTACGGCAATGGTAATCTCGCGGACGACGGCCCAGTTACCCGCATCCATTTCCTGGCGGGCGAGTGCAAGCATGTTGTCGCCGATCCGCGCGATCAAAACCTGCGCTGCCTCGTAGCCAAAGCTGCCGGATTCTACCTCTTCGGCAAGGGCTAGCGCGGTTTTCAAGTCATCGAAATTGCCGCGCTCGAACGCCGCCCGAGCTTTCTGGAGCTGTCGCGTCTCCAACCGCGCGCGCTGTATTTCCTTAACGAGCGCTTCATAGCGACGCCCGGACCAATAATCGTTGTCGACTGACGCCAGCTTGACGACAGCGCCAAAAGCCCCGCTCCAGTCGAGCTCGAGTATGCGTTCTTGCACAATCTCTTGCAACGCTTCGCCTTCAGCCCAGACCTCGCGCCAGCGATCGATCCGTTCGTCGGCGAGGTGTGCGGCGTCGAGGTCGTCAGGAATTGCCTGTGCTAACGCGATCGCCTCATCAAGCTTGCCGGTCTGGAACTTCGCTTCGCCGAGAACCAACAACTCCTCAGTCCACTCGGTAATGAACCGCTCGCCCTCGGCATGCATGGGGTGGTCGGCCGGCAGCCCGTTAACAAGCGCAATGGCTTCTAATAAACCGTCCCGCGTGCGCGTTTCTGCCTTAGCCTGCGCGCAGTACAACCGCCGCGAGGCCGAAGCCAGCGGCCAGTAAACTGAGGCGCAACTCTTGGACAGAGCTGGCAGATTCAGCAACATCGACGTCGCCGTGTAGCCGAGCCCACCAAAAACCAATACGAGTGCGACCATCCAAAACTGCCAGCCCACCCAGCGTCCCCAGCCCCGACGCGGCGTGCCGCCGGGACGGTCGATTTCCGACGTAGCAGCCACCTCTGACGTGCCGATCGCTCCGCCCCGCTCGGCACCCAGCGACTCGTTCGATGCGACCGATCCGATCTGCGACTCGTCGTTCTTACCAACGCGATGTTCGGGCACGACTACCTCCTCCCACTGCTAGGCGCAATCGCCGCTCGCTCCACCGAGACGCGCGTCACGCATATTTCGCTCCCTGACGGTTTCCTTATCTCCTGGGTACAAGCATTGAAATCCTGCCAGAGCCCTAAGGCTATTTATCTGATGCTGTCAGTAGAACCTTTATCTTAATTAAGGCTGTCAGAAGAACCTCGCTGCCGTCTGAACTTAGAAACGCCGCGAGACTGTTCGATCGAAGAATCAACCAGCAGAATCATCGGCCGACAGCAATTATAAGGATTTAGTTTGTATTTCCTCAACGAGCTGTGTCAGTTCGTCGGAACTAGCACGGTAAACACTCGCGCAAAAGTGGCAAGTTGCCTCCGCTCCTTCATCTTGCTCGATCATGTCCTGGAGTTCGTCAACTCCAAGCAAGCGCAATGCACCTAACATGCGATCGTGCGTGCAGCCGCAGTGGAAACGCACCATCTGCACGTCGGGGAAGATGTTTAGCCCCATGTCTCCGAGCAGTTCTTCGAAAATCTCATGCAGTGATTTCCCCGCACGCATCAGCGGCGTGAATCCCGTCAAGGCAGCCACCCGCCCTTCCAAGGTCTGGACTAAGTGCTCGTCGCTCGAGGCTTTAGGCAAGACCTGCAGTAGGATACCGCCGGATGCACTGACGCCCTCGGCACTGACAAATACACCGACAAGCAATGCCGAAGGCGTCTGCTCTGAGGTCGCCAAATAATTCGCCACGTCGTCGCCGATCTCCCCCGAGACTAGCTCGACCGTGCTGGAATACGGGTAGCCGTAACCCACGTCGCGGACAACGTAAAGGAAACCTTCGCCGATTGCGCCGCCTACATCGAGCTTGCCGAGAGCATTGGGGGGCAATTCTACCGTGGGATTATCGACGTAGCCGCGAACTGTACCGTCGGCACCCGCATCGACAAGCAATCCGCCTAGCGCACCCGAACCGCGAATGCGGAGATTGACCCGTGCCTGAGATTGCTTCATGTTAGAAGCCAGCAACAACCCGGCTGTCATTGCTCGCCCAAGCGCTGCCGTGGCAACGTAGGACAGCCTGTGAAGTTGACGTGCGGTTTCGGTCAAGTTCGTCGTTGTTGCTGCAACCGCGCGGATACCGCCATCCGCTGCCGTCGCGCGTAGGAGCCGATCGCTCATGAATGAATCCCTTACATTTCTTAACGCGCCTTCCCACTTGCCTATTGTAAGAGGGACGACAAACCCGCTAGATCCCGGTGGTAACGGATTGCCAGTTATCCACCCTGTAGACAAACGTCAGGACGATCGCGAATTTGCGGCGGCGATCGCGCAACTATGGTTCGCGCTTGAAATCGCAGCGGCACGTCGACAAAGCTCGATCCAGATGCGGAGCTGGGGCGGATCGCCAGCACAAGGCTCGGTGGGAGAGATCCGAATCGACTTGCCAGCAAAAATTTCAGAAAATCGGATAATTTAGAAGGCACAATCTAGTCGATATGGCACATCGATGAGCGCACTGCGAGTTGGAATTGCAGGTCCAGTTGGTTCGGGAAAGACGGCGCTAGTCGAAGCGCTTTGCAAACGCCTCCGGGATCGCTACGAAATTGCCGTCGTCACGAACGACATTTATACCCAGGAAGACGCGCAGTTCCTAACGCGGGCCCGTGCTTTGGAACAAGGGCGCATTCGCGGTGTCGAAACCGGCGGCTGCCCCCACACGGCGATTCGCGAAGATGCGTCTCTGAACCTGGGGGCGATCGCCGAACTGGAAGCAACATTTCCCTCGCTGGATCTGGTTTTACTCGAGAGCGGCGGCGACAATCTCGCGGCGACGTTTAGTCCAGAGTTGGTAGACCTCACGATTTACGCGATCGACGTGTCTGCTGGCGACAAAATTCCGCGCAAAGGCGGCCCTGGTATCACTAAATCCGATTTACTCGTCATCAATAAGATCGATCTCGCTCCCTACGTCGGTGCCGACTTACAGGTGATGGAGCGCGATGCCAAGCGGATGCGCGGTGATAAGCCCTTCGTGTTTGCGAATCTCAAGACGCAGGAAGGGCTGGAGCCAATCATTGCCACGATCCTTCCACATTTGGACTGACGTTAATCAGGAAGCGCATCGTTTCCGACGACGTGCGGTCCTTGACGTCATCCACGGTTGCCCTTCATTGTTGATATTGAGTGTGGCGGAGAAGTCGATTGCTCTTGTCTTATTGGGTATCAGAATTTAATGGTACCTCGACAAATTGCGGGACTTTAGCGTATTGGCAGCTGAAATGCCCATGCTGCCCTGCCGACCTTCGGTCTTGAGCGAATTAATCGAGGAGCCCCCTTGAGGCTGTTTGAAAAGTTCAGAGCGGTATCAAAATACGCCAGCCATCTGACCATCAGGTGTACCATCGCAATCTGAATCATTGCCTCCGATGACTCCGGCAGAGGGGTGGACCCCAGTACAAGCGAGCAGCTGGCACGATGGAAACGCGGTGCATTCAGCTACAGTTCTATGGCCCTAGCTCCTTGGCGATCTCCGATCGCTCGCGCGCTGCATCGCAATCGTAGCGATGCCCACGCACGTTTTTTTCAACTCGCCACTGTCATGCCCGACGGTCGTCCGGCCAATCGGACAGTGGTATTCCGCGGCTTCTTCCCAAATACCGACACGTTAGAGGTGGTTACGGACGCTCGCAGCGAGAAAGTCGCACAGATCGATCGGCAACCATGGGGGGAAGTGTGTTGGTATTTCACGAAGACGCGCGAGCAATTTCGGATTGCCGGGCGCTTGAAGTTCGTCAGCGCTGACGCTACAGACGCCGATCTTCAACGAGAACGCCAAGAACGCTGGTACGATCTCTCGGATAGCGCGCGCCTGCAGTTTATCTGGCCGCAACCAAAGGCAAGCCGAGACAGCGATCGCAACGCATTTTTCGTTAAGGCACCAGCAGCAAATACCAAACCGGCAAGCACATTCAACCTATTGCTCGTCGAACCCGTTGCGGTCGATTGGTTAGAGCTACGCGGAGACCCCCAAAATCGCACCTTGTTCCTACAGACGGACGACGGCAAGTGGTCTGTCAGGTCTGTCAATCCATAGCAAAACCCCGCCTGCAAATCGCTACGACTCGGACGGATGGCATCGGTAAAACTTTCGCAAGCTGCTCGGCAATTCCGACACGCTCGGCCCCGCCAAAGTGAGTGGATGAGTGCTGTTCTGTCTGCTTGCAGCCAGAGCTTGTTCAGACGGGAGCCACCGACTATTTGGGG